>JAYUGD010000392.1:0-5453 GCA_043767785.1 Zavarzinella sp.
GGAGACGTTTGCCCGCAAGCATACTGAGATGCGGGATCGGCTGGCTTCGATCAAACTGCAACTGGATGTGCTGGACCGCTCCCACGACGAAACAGCCGAGTTGGCGGCGAAGGTTTTTGAACTTTCGCAAACGCTACGCAGCCAATGGCTTACCGCTGATTACGCTGCAAAGCGTCGAATCCTCGAAATCGTGTTTTTGAACTGCCGCCTCGAAGACGCAAACCTCGCACCCACAATGAGAAAGCCCTTCGACGTTATCGTCGAAGGGCTCTTTCTGAAAAATAGTCGGGCTGGCGGGATTTGAACCCACGACCTCCTGCACCCCAAACTGGCGGTGCATCGCCACGAATCGCCTAACTACGGGCAAACCAACGACTTACACATCACACATTTTACACGAATCACGCCATTCTGTCCATGTCTTCCACGCATTGCAGGGTATTCCCTGCACAAGCCTGCACGCCCGAAGTCCGGGCGAACTTCCCGTAGAACCGTGACGCGAGCTCGTCATATCGCCTCGCCGCCTCCCTCTCGTCCCGGAAGTAGCCGCCGAAATGAGTCTTCCCGTCGGCCATGATCGCCGCCCGCCAGCGTTTCTTCGTCCGGCACCACGACACGCCTTTGTATAAGGATGTGGCCCCTTCCCGCTTCCCGGTGTTCCAGGAGTTTTCCTTCCGCGTGCAGACCCGCAGATTCGTGCGCGAGTCGTGCAGGGTGCAGCCGTCGGCGTGATCGACCACGAGACCGCGCAGCGGGCAGCCGGCGAGCATGTGGTGCAGCGGCACTTTGAGCTGACGGCCGCCGTCTCTCATGCAAGTCATCGCGTAGAACCGGCCGTTGACGTTCGCCGCGTACCACGAGAAACACTTCAGCCACTCGAAATCGGCGTCGTCAACGATTGCGTGAAGCCCTTGGGTGAGTGGTAGGATGCGCATGCTTCTGAACAAAGCCAGCTTGCCCCGGCCGTGGAAACACGGCAAGGGTTTGCTGTAGACTCCCGCCCGTGAACGAATCCGAAACTCCCGCGTTCGGCGCCGAAGAGGAATTTGAACAGAGGCGGCGGGAGTTTGACGAGTGGGTGAAGAACGTCCGTGATCCCGCGACGAAGGCCACCGAGGGCGTCCGCACGATCGGCTCGCGCAAGATACACGCCGAGGCGTCCTACCAGATCGCTCCCCTCCCCGACGGCCGGTTCGCGTTGAAGTTCTCGCTGGAATTCCACACGGGTGACACGCACGGGCACGGCAGCCCGTGGCAGGCGTACGACACCCGCGAGGAGTGCGTGGAAGCCTTCTTGGAGGCCGCGCGGAAGCACTTCCGGCCGCGCCAGGGAAAAGGCACGCAAGTCGAAGCCCAGAGGCACATGCTGGCGCTGCTGACCGACACCGGCCTGTTCGGGTTCACCGAGCCGGAGCCGGTCCCCTTCGCGATCCGCCGGGGCGTTCAAGAGAAGCTCGATGCGTTGATGCAAGGCGGGCGGCACGGGTAAACTCCCCGGCGTGACTGAACCCCAACTCCTCTCCGTTACCCTCGATGACCTGCTCGACGACGTACTCCGTCCGGTCCTCGGCGACCGGCTGGAAGAGTTTTATCTGGAGGCCGAGCGGCACGACCGGGAAGTGCGGGCCATCGGCGAGCGGGTGCGGCAGGACATGCACGCCCAGTGCCAAGCCATTCTAAAGGGCCACACCGGGGAGCCCGAGGAGAGCGGGTTCGGCGTGGCGGCTGAAATGGACGTGTTCCGGATCAGGACGCACGAGGCGGTGAGGAAGGCTCTTGAAGAGGAGCGCGTGCGCCACCGTGAAGCAGTGCGCAAATTGACGGGTCGCGCCGAATGAAATCCTCTCGGCCGCATATGCCCGCGTGGTTAGTCGATTTCCTAACAATCTTCGCCATCTACCGACATTGCGCGATTTAGTACCTATTACTACAATTTTGTTCACTACATCCCACTTTTGCAAAGTTCCGATTGTAGGGCTGTCGATATTGAATGTGCGGTTCCCCAGAAAGCACCCCGAACATGCAGGCTGCACCGATGAGGCAAACCAGGAAACCGCCCGAGATCGGGGACACGTGGGCGCAAATCCGCCGGCTGGCCCGTTTTTCCTCGCCGGCTTACGCACTGCTCGCCGGCGACGTTCGCAAGGCCCTTTCATCGCTGCCCGCCCAGTCGATCGACACGTGCCTGACGTCGCCCCCGTACTGGAGCGCCCGGGACTACGAGCATCCGGATCAGATTGGCATTGAGCCGGAACTGGACGACTTCATTTCCACGATGGTTGATGTGTTCCGCGACGTGCGGCGGGCTCTGGTGGACGGCGGCTCGGTGTGGCTGAACCTTGGCGACTGCTATTTTCACGGGGCCGGCACCGTCGACGGAAAGCCGCCGAAGCTCGGCTGGAAGCGGAACAAGCAGCTTTGCCTCGCGCCGTTCCGCCTGGCGATTGCCTTGCAGGAGGACGGCTGGTGGGTCCGGAACTCTCTCGTCTGGCACAAGCCCAATGCGATGCCGGCCAGTGTGCGCGACCGGCTGACAAACACGTGGGAGCCGGTTTTCCTCCTGACGAACTCCGAACGGTACTTCTTCGACCTGGACGCCGTCCGAGTCCAGCACCGCACCGACGACGCAATCGAGCGCCAGCGGGCTGAAAAAGGCGGGGCCAATGGAAAGGCGAAAGACAAGCAGGAACTGCGGAAATGGCTGAACTCCCCGCGACATCGGGCCACCATAGAAGGGTTGCGTGAGATTCGGCGGCGGCCGAACTCACCGGACTGTACGGAGCTCGCGGATTACCTGCGCAAGGCGGCCGAAAAGAAGGGCGTGGACGTGCATTGGGTGGCGGCGCAACTGAAGCTGCCGTACGAGCGGACCCGGCATTATTTCCGCACGGACAGGCTGGGGTCCCGGCTGCCGCCGGAAGAGGTTTGGGAACAGCTTAAGACGCTGCTTGACTTGGATACGCAGTACGACGACGCCATGGCGGTCGAAGTGGGCGATAATGTCTTCCGGAATCACCCGAAGGGAAGGAACCCTGGCGACGTGATTTCGGTGTCGCTGTCGGGGTCATCTCAAGACCACTTTGCCACCATGCCCATGGGTCTGGCCGAATGGACGCTGAGAGCGACCCTGCCGCCGGGCGGCGTGTGCCTGGACCCGTTTATGGGGACGGGCACCACGGGCATCGCCGCCACCGGGCTCGGGGGCCGGTTCGTGGGCATCGACGTGCGGCAAGACTTCCTGAAGCAATTCGTCGCCTGGGCCGCCGAGCCGCGGAGAGAGAGCACGAAGCGAAAACCGGTTGTCAACGGGGCAGTCAAGGACCTGTTTAGTTCCCTGAACACATCATCGTCCGATGAACTCGAAGGGTGACTCCGCAACCGTCGGTCCGGCGGGGCCCGGATAAATGTCCCGCCAGACGGGGAGCGTGTAGCCGGGTCCGGCGGGGTAGTGCAACGCTTGGATTCTCCACGCACAGCGACGGACCAGCGCGTCGAAGTACACCCGGATGCGGGGCTCCTCGTTGCGCGCACTGGAGTGCTTGCCTTCCCCGAAAAACGAAGCCGACGCGTCCGGATTGTACCGCTGCTTCAGACGTTGGTGCGGCAGGAGCAGGACGTAAATCGCGTTCAGCGTTCGATAGGGGGGCGTTTTGCTGTCCAACCGCGTGTAGTAAAAGTGGATGAACGCCGACGTTGTCACCGCCGCGAGGCCCAAGGGCGATTGGGACGCGAGAGCCATGTGAGGCGGCACGCCGGCGGTCAGCCGCGATGTCAGGTCCTTCCGCCTGCCCCTCGTGATGGTAAATTCGGCGTCCATCGGAAGCTGTGATTGCTGCAGCGTGGTCCGGTTTCGTTCCTTCGACGCCTTTGCGTCCACGAGCAACACTTGCGGAAAGAGGCCGAAGGGCGAGGGCAGCCAGCGGACCCGCTTGTAGTCGATGAAACCGGCGAAGCGTTTATTGATCGGGTAGCATTCGGCCACTTCCAAGGCGTACTGGGTCAGATCCTCAGCCAGTACGATAAGTTCCGTTTCGCTGGCGGCCGGAGTGTTTTCGAACAGGTCCCGCGCCTCCTTTGAATACTCCTGAACGGCCTGGACGATCATCCGGAGCGTCTGCTTCTCCAAACTCTCCAGTTCGTCTTCATTCAAGAGGCGATAGTCCTGTAGCACGGTCACGCTCCGAGGTGCGCAGTGGGTGTTGGTGGGCGCGCACCAAATAAATGACTTTTGAAGAGGTATGCGAATGTGTGGCTTTAGCAACTGCTCATGCGCCCACTACCCAGCCCACATTAGTGCCCGCCGCTGAAGAACCGTAGCAAGATCAGAAACGCCAGTACGGCGTCCGCCAGTCCCCGCCACCACCCCAGAAAAGCCGTGCCGGGGACGGCCAGCAACAGCAGCCAGAACAGGCTCACCAGCGTGGCGGCGAAGGCGGTCTCGTGGTGGTCGAGCTGGTGGGCGAGGTAGTGGTGAATGGCGTGGCTCAGAAGGTGCCCGACGAAGGGCACCCACAGCAGGATGTAAAAACCGAGCAGGGACAGTGTGACGATCACGCGGCGGGGCCGGAAGTCTCGGCCTTGGCCGGTTCAGCAGTCCCCTCTTGGCTGTTTGCCTCAGCCGATTCTGTTGCCGGCACGGGCAGCACCTCCTTCACGGTCAGCTTAAACGTCTGCGGGTCGGCGAAGGCCCGGGCGAGGACATCGCCCGTGGCGCCCAGCATGGTGAACCCGTCACGAATCCAGTTGGCCAACTTCGCGTGGCGGTTGAGGAAGCACTCGCCGAGCGTCTTCGCCTCCTCGGGGGTCCAGTGCGTGTACGTGAATGCTTTTTGGTAAGCCACGGTCAGCGGCTGCAGGTGGTCCATCTTGTTCATGGTCTCCATGATCTGAATCGTGGTGGGCAGCTTTTTCTCCGCGGGCTTCGCGGGGGCCTTCGCCTGCTGCTTCGGCGGGGCCGGGGGCGTCTGCTCCGGGTCGTCCCCCGTGGCCACGAGAAAATTTTTCATGAGCGCATATTTCATCGCCCCGGTCTGGGCCTTGTAGCCGCCCTTGTCGCCCTTGTCCTGCCCCTGCCCGTAGCCCTTCACCTGGAACTGCTCCCCGCTCTCCCCGTCCACGAACGTGTGCAGCGTGAACACCTCGGTGATCTCGCCCGCGTGGGCGGTCGCTTCGACGGACGTGAACAGGAACACCTTCTTCTCCGCGAGCTTCCCGCGGATCGCCTCCACGAGATCGGCCTCCGTCACGTAGTCGTACTTGTGGAAGTCGTTGCGGCCGTTCTTCGGGATGCGGCCGACTTCGTTCATGGCCTCGGCGAGCTTGGAAATAAGGGACTTCGGCGTGTCGGACATGGAAAGAGGGAGAAGAAATCAGAAGGGCCACCGCTTCCGGGTATTCGGGCGGCGAAAGAAAACCGCCGGGATGACGGCGAGGACGCAGGCGCCGGCGAGGAA
>JAYUGD010000393.1:0-1863 GCA_043767785.1 Zavarzinella sp.
GGAAGCGGCCGACCAGACCCGACATCCGCGAGCGCTTCGGCTACGCCGTCAAGGTGCGGCGGGAGGAGCTGGCGCTGACACAGGAGGACTTGGCCGGCAGGGCCGGCATCCACCGGACGTACCTGAGCGACGTGGAGCGGGGCACCCGGAACTTGAGTCTGCTGAACATCGAGCGGCTGGCCGCCGCCCTGTCGGTCAGCATGGCGAAGCTGTTCGAGGCGGTCGAGGCGGCGGGATAAATTGCTGCGGCGGGCGCGCCGCCCGCCGGCCGGCGGGGGTCGAACCGTGTCGTCCGGCCTTCGCCCGGGAAGTGTGTCTTTCACGCGCAAAGACCGCATGCCCCAGACCGGCGGCCATGACCGCGTGCCCCCCGGGGGTCCGGCGACGGTGTTGAACCGCCCAGCCAGGACGACGCGGTCTCGCGGGAAGTCCTCCAGGGCGAAGCGAGGTACTGTGGGGGCGCCGCAACCCCATCCATTGGTGAAGGGGGTGGCAACCTTGGAACCGGACGAGTGAAGGCCATCGCGGGTGCGGGTTGGCCGGAAATTGAGTCGTCAACGGGTCTCAAAAGGTACCGCGCACACGACACTGTGCGCGGGGCCTTTCGAGATCGGTTGACGACAGATTTTTGCACGGCGGCCGTGGCGCCCGAAGGGAGAAAATGCCTTTAAAATTCGACACTTCCATAGCGAATGGCCTCGGCGGCCCCGCCCGCCTCCGCGAAGTTCCTTAGAGGGGGCGCGGCAAGATGGTGGGTTGACCAGAGTCTCCAGCTTATGGTATTGGCCGATTCCCCCCACGGAGGATGGCCATGGACGCGGCGGCGATGCGGTATGACAGCGACCTGACGGACGAGCAGTGGGCGGTGGCCGGGCCGCTGTTGCCGGGGCCGTGTGGTTGCGGGGCCCCGCGGAAGACGGACTTCCGGCGCCTGCCGGACGCCATGTTCTATGTGGTGTCCAACGGGGTGAAGTGGAAGAGCCTGCCCACGACGTACCCGCCGGAGGGGACGGTGCGGTGGCGGTTCCACTAGTGGGGCCGGGACGGCGTGCTGGAGCGGGTCCACGCCGCGTTGCGGGCCATGGTCCGGGTGAGCGCGGGGCACGCCCCTGACCCGTCGGCCGCGTCGATTGACAGTCCGTCGGTCAAGGCGGCCGTCACCCGTGGAACCCGGGGATTCGACGCGGGGGAAAAAAATCAACGGGGTGAAGCGGCACCTCTTGGTTGACACGCTCGGCTTGGTGTGGGTGGCCGTCGTCCACTCGGCCGGCCTGCAAGACCGAGTCGGGGCCGTGAACGTGTTGGCGAAGGCGAAGGTCGAGGGGTCGTGGCCGCGGATGCCGGTGTTGTGGGCCGACGGCGGGTACTCCGGGACGCGGATCGGCCTGGTGTTCGCCCTGTTCCGGTGGCCGTTGGTCATTATCAAGCGGACGGACAAGGAGGGCGGGTTCAAATTGCTGCCCAAGCGGTGGGTCGTGGAGCGGACGTTCGGGTGGCTGTCGAATTACCGGCGGCTGAACCGGCACCATGAGTTCCACGACGCGACGGGGGAGGCCATGATCCACTTGGCCATGATTCACCTGATGGTCCGGCGGTTACGGCCCGACGGGAAGCGAACGCCCCGACGGCAACGGTCCTAAATTGCCGCGCCCCCTCTTACAGGCGGTCGTCGAGGAGATGGACATGCTCGTGGACGGGAGCCTGCACGCCTTCCTGAACCGGCAAACGGGCGAGTTATACGGCGGGACCGCCGACCAACTCGCCGAGGCCGAAGACGGCGACGACGAGGAGTTGCTCACGTGGGAAGTGGAGGTGATTCAGCGGCTCCGCGAGGTCCTCGCCTCGCCGGACTGGGAGGAGTTG
>JAYUGD010000394.1:0-1863 GCA_043767785.1 Zavarzinella sp.
GCGTTCGGGCGACTTGCCGAGCATGATGTTGGGCAACTCGGCCCTGGTTATGTACGCGGAACTGAGGGGCAGAGGAATCATGTCGAGTTTGATTCCAAAGCTCTCCACTTTCTCGCGCATCTTGATGAACGTCGTGTTGCTGATCTCGATGGTGACGCGGCCCCGCCACTCCGGCTCCAAGGGGGTTACATTGACGATGATCCCGCACCTGGCATATGTGCTTTTTCCCAAACAAATCGCCAGCATGTCCCGCGGGATCTCGAAGTATTCCACCGTCTCGGCCAGCGCGAAGCTGTTCGGCGGGATGATGCAGGAGTCCCCTTCCACGTCCACGAACGAGCGCGGGTCGAAGTGCTTGGGGTCCACGATGGCGCCCCAGATGTTGGTGAACACCTTGAAGCGGCGGTCCACGCGCACGTCGTAGCCGTAGCTCGTCACGCCGTAGGAGATGATCCCCGGCCGGGACTGTTGCGGGGCGAACGGCACGATCTTCACGTCCCGCTCGATCATCCAGTCCGGCAGCAGTCCGCTTTCCATCGCCCACCCTCTTCGTCTGGTTCTCGCCATCTTCAATGGCCGTCGCCGGTTCGACAAGGCCGCTTGCCCGATTTGCCCCGGCCCCCGGCCCGGCGCATTCCGCACATCCGTTCGTGTGATAAGATTCCCGCGTGCCACCCGAACATCCTCCCATCGCCGGCCGGCCGACCCGCGTCGGCTTCGTCGTCCACGTCATGCAGGTGGCCGGGGCCGAGGCGCTGATCGAGCAGGTCATCCGCCGCCTCGGCCCAGCCATCGAGCCGACCGTCCTGTGCCTCGATTCCGTCGGGACCATCGGCAACCGCCTGATTGCCCGCGGCGTCCCGGTCGTCTGCCTGAACCGCAAGAGTGGGAAGGACTGGGCCGTCGCCCGCCGCATGGCCAGGGAGATCACTGCCCGGGGAATTGAAGTCGTCCACGCCCACCAGTACACGCCGTTCTTTTACGCGGCCCTCGCCAAGTTGTGGTGTCGCGGCACGTTCAAGTTGATCCAGACCGAACACGGCCGGCATTACCCGGACATCGTCAACCCGAAGCGGCGGGCCGTCAACCGCTTGCTGTTCGACAAACTCGCGGATGTCACCAACGCCTGTTGCCGGTTCAGCGCCAAGGCGTTGTGCCGGAATGACGGCTTCGTCGGCTCCAAGATCGGCGTCATCGAGAACGGCGTGGAACTGAGCCGCTACCGCCCGGACCGCGACGTGAACGAGGCGAAGCGAAACATCGGCCTCGACCCGGCTCGCCGGCACGTCGGCTGTGTCGCCCGCTTCCACCCAGTCAAGGATCACCCGATGCTGCTGCGGGCTTTCGCCCGCGTGGCGGCGACTGTGCCGGACGTGGACTTGGTGTTGGCGGGAGAGGGGCCGCTGCGCACGGAGTTGGAGCGGCAAGCCGCCGCCGCGGGCATTGCGGACCGCGTGATCTTCCTCGGCGTGCGCTCCGACGTGCCGGACGTGCTGGCCGCCCTCGACCTCTTCGCCCTGACCTCCGTGAGCGAAGCCGCCTCGCTGACGTTAATGGAAGCGATGGCAACGGCGAAGCCGAGCGTCGTGACGGCCGTCGGCGGCAACCCGGACGTGGTGCGTGACGGCGTCGATGGCCTACTGGTTCCCCGAGGCGATGATGCGGCGTGTGCGGCGGCGATGTTGACGATCTTGGGCGACGCGGCGAAGGCGCGGGCGATGGGTTTGTCGGCCCGACGCCGGGCCGAGGAGACGTTCGATTTGGCGGCGACGGTGCGGGCGTACGGCGGGCTGTACGCGACGTTGGCGGGCGTGCGGTGAGCGGATTTCGTCTGCGTTGGAGTCCCGGCTTCAGCCGGTCTTC
>JAYUGD010000395.1:0-5441 GCA_043767785.1 Zavarzinella sp.
GCGTGTTCGACGACAAGGTGATGATCGCCGGCAAGGGCTACGTCCGCTTCCACAGCCTCGCCACCGGGGCGCAGCTCAAGGAGCCGCTGATTACGGGCATCCCGACCGGCGTCGGCGTCGCCACCAAAGACTTGTACTACATCCCCGTGAAGGCGTCCAAGGACAAGAGCACCGAGCCGGGCATCGTCGCCATCGACACGAAGAACATGCTCGTGAAGGGCACGACGCGGTCCCGCAAGCGCGAGACGGCCGGGAACCTGCTCTTCTACGACGGGGACGTGTACTCGCTGAACGCGAACAACCTCGCCTCCTTCCCGCAACTCGACGCGAAGATCAAGGAGACGCAAGACCTCCTGGCGAAGGACAAGGCCGACCCGGTCGGCCTGCTCAGTCTCGCCATGCTGGAGCACGACGACGGCCGCCTGAGTTCGGCCATCGAGAACTACCGCAAGGCCCTCGCCAACAAGCCGCCCGAGGAGACGCGGGCCAAGGCCCGGGAAAAGTTGTTCGAGGCCATCACCGAGCTTCTGCAAAGCGACTTCACGGCCGGCGAGGGCCTGCTGGCCGAGTACAAGAAGCTGTGCGAAGTCGAAATCCCCGAGGCGGCCACCGAGGCCCAGCGCAAGCTGCTCGCCGAGGAAGAACTGCGGCGCAAGTCGAACTTCTTCTGCCTCGTCGCCAAGGGCAAGGAGACGCAGGGCAAGCTGCTCGACGCCTTCGAGAACTACATGGCCTTCGGCACGCTGGTCGGCAATCGCGACATGGTGACGGTGCTCGACGAGCCGAACACCAACGCCCGGCCGGACGTGTGGGCGCGCGGCCGCATCCAGAACATGATTAAAAAGGCGACCCCCGAGCAGCGCAAGCCGCTCGAAGACAAGGTGGTCGAGGAGTGGGGCAAAGTGAAGAACGCGAACGACGTGGAGAAGCTCCGCGGGTTCGTGAAGGTGTTCGGCGGCATGTTCGAGGCCGGCGCCGAGGCCCGCATCACGCTGGCCGACAAGCTCTCGGCGACCGGCAACGAGGAAGACGCCCGCGAGGCCGAGTACATGCTGCTCGGCCTGCGGGACGGCGACGACGCCACCTCGGCCGCCCGCGCGATCGAGGCGCTGGCCCGGCTGTTCATCCGCAAGGGGCTGCTGGACGACGCCGTCGGCATGTACGCCGACCTCGGCCGGCGGTTCCCGAAGGTCGTCGTGAAGGACGGCAAGACCGGGGCCGAGTTCCTGACCGACCTGCAGACGGACAAGCGGTTCCTGCCGTACCTGGAGCCGCCGGCCGTGGCGTGGAGCCACACCCGCCTCAAGGGGGCGGAGATCGCCAACACGGGCGTGTACGACCCGCGGGCCAACACCATCGGCGTGGACCTGCCGGCCGACGCCCTGCCGTTCTTCCAGCGCAACCGGCTGGCCATCGACATGGCCCGCAACACCGGGGGGGGGCAGGGTTGGGGGCTGAAACTCATGGACCGCGTCACCAACGCGGAAGTCTACGGCACCCCCGGCATCGGCTACCCGCAGTGGCAGCACATGTTCCAGCAGGCCAACATCCCGTACAAGCCGGTGCAGGTGAAGGGGCACATCGCCGTCATCACCATCCACGGCACGCACCCGCAGACCGGCCAGCAACTGGCGAAGGCCCACGCCTTTGACATGGCCGACAAGAAGAAGCTCTGGGAAGTGGACCTGTTCGGCACGAACGTCAACCCGCTCACGCTGCAACAGGGCGCCGTCAACCAAGCGATGGAGGCGGACGGCCTTCGCATCACCTATCAAGACGGCTGGTCGATGAAGGTCGGCCAACAGTGGGTCGTGGAGGCCGCGTACTCCGTCGTCCTGACGCGGGACGGCTTGGTGGCCAAGGACAACGCCCGCGGCACCGTGCTGTGGACGAAGTCCGGCGTCTCCAACCGCACGCACCTGGCCGGGGACGGCGACCACGTCTTCACCTACGAGGCCAGCCCGGACGGGAACGTGTCCCTGGTCCGGTGCTACCGCTCCGCGGACGGCGTCGAAGTGCCAATTCCCGACTCGTCGGCGGCGTTCACGAACATCAAGCGGGCCAAGTTCACCGGCCGCCGCGTGCTGACCGGGGACGACGCCCCCGGCAAGAAGAGCGTCCGGCTGTACGACCTGCTGACCGGCAAGGACGTGTGGAAGCGCGACATCCCCGGCGACGGGTGGATGCTGAACAGCCAAGTCGAAGGCGTGACCGGGTACGCGACCGCGGCCGGGGACGTGGTGGTGATGTCCGCCGCCGACGGCAAGGACCTGTTCAAGGCGAAGATCGACGGCCCGCGGAAGACCGAGCACCTGGACAAGGTGAACGACGTGATGCTGTTCGGGGACGCGGACCGCTATTTCGTGATGCTGAACAAGCCGAGCGAGAAGGGGCAGTTCTTCAACCCGGTGTTCACGCAGGCGATCACCTCCCTGAAGGTGAACGGCGCCATGTACGCCTTCGGCAAGGCCACCGGCAAGCGCCTGTGGCACACGGACGAGCAACTGCAAGACCAGAGCATCTCCGTGGAGCAGTTCGCGGAGTTGCCGATCATCATGGCCGCCAACCAGTTCCAGAAGGTGAACGCCAACGGCAACTTCGAGGGGCAGTTCATGAAATTCGTGGCCCTCGACAAGGAGACCGGCAAGCTGCGCTACGGCAAGGCGGGCTTGGCCCAAGGCCAGTACTACGCGATCCTGACCGACCCGAAGACGGGCGTGATCGACGTGCTGAACCACAGCAACCAGCGCATCCGCTTCACCCCGGACGACGGCAAGAACGTCAGCTCGGCCGGGCCGACGACGGGAGGATTCATTCCGCCGTCCCCTACGGTTCCGTTCCCGGGCATTCGGGGGAACATCAACGTGCGGGTGATCGCGGCCCCGGCCGTGATTGACGCCCCGGCGATTGCCGTGCCGGTCCCGAAGATCGAAGCGCCGAAGATTGACGCCCCGAAGATCGACCCGCCGAAGCCGGTGAAGAAGTAAGCGACGGAACGCCCACGGACGGCCGTCCGTGGGCGTTCGCCCCCGCTCACCCGAACGCCACCGGCTCGAACCACCCGGCGTCGCGCAGGTACTGGTACAGGTGATTCACCGGCGGGTTGGGGCGCAGGCCGTCCGCGCCCACCGTGCCGTCGTCGGACGCCTCGAACGTGAAATGCTCGGCCCGCGACTCCAGCGACGCGAGGATGGCTTCCTTCGGCATCGGGTAAATGTACACCTTCACGTTGGCCGCCAATAACTTCCCCAGCCCTTCGAGCAGCCGGCCGGGCAGCTTGTTGTAAAACTCGTCGTTCAGGATGCGGGCGATGAGGGACACGCCCATCGTGAACCGCACCGGCTCGGAGCTGTACCGGCGCAAGTGGTCGGTCAGCAAATACGCCTCGGCCAAGCCGCTGACCATCACCACACCCAGTTCGGCCAGCGCGGGAATGCGGCCCAACACTTCGGCGTCGTCCGGGCCGTCGCCGCCGACGGGGTTCACGGTCATCTCCAGTACGCGGACCGGGTCGCGCCCGAGCGGGATTCCCTCCGCCCGCAAATGCCGCTCGGCCGCCTCCAGCATCTGGCCGTGGAACGGCTCCAGCGGGGCGAACCGCCCGCGGTTCACGATCATCGGCCGCTTGCGAATCACGGAGGACGGGTCAATCACCCGGCCCGCCGCGTCGAACGTGAACGCCCGGGCCATGCCGCGGCGGAGCATGTGCAAGGCGCACCGCCCGACATCAAACGCCGCCAGCGCCGGGCCGGACAGTTCCACCACGTCGATTTCCAGCCGGTTCAGCGAGAGGTTGTCCCAAAAGGCCGCCAGCAAGTCCTCCATCGACCCGCGGTGGTGGTGGACGCCGTGGACGAGGTTCACGCCGAGGATCCCGAGGGCGTCCTGCTGCCGCTGGTTGGACCGGTCCAGCAGCGCCACGTGCAGGATCACGTCGTTGGGCGCGCCGCGCGGCTCGCTGAGGAAGCGGAGGCCGACCCAGGCGTGCTGCTCGTTGTCCCCGGCGTAGTTGCGGGCCGAGGCGGTGTCCGCGAACACGAAGAACTTCTTGGCGTCCCCGCACGTCGGCCCCAGCCGCTCGGTGAGCTGCTTGAACTCGCAGTCCAGCATCCGCAGGAGCCGCTCCTTGGAGACGTACCGCGTCCCGGCCCCGTAAATCGAGTCGCTGACCGTCTTGTCGTACGCGGAAATGGTCTGGGCCACCGTCCCGGACGCCGCCCCGACCTTCAGAAACCACCGGGCCACTTCTTGGCCCGCGCCGATCTCGGCGATGGTCCCGTAAATGTTCGCGTCCAAGTTGATGGCCAACGCCTTGGCGTGCGTGTCGGCGTGCGGCGGCGGGGAGACGGGAGAGTCAGTCATGCCCGCATTGTAAAGTGCGGCGGGCGTTTTGTTTAGCCGCGACGCGAAGTCTTCGGAGCGGAGCGCGGCCTCCATGCCTCAATCGCTTCCTGCCAAGCCAGTGATAGCCCGCTGCGCAAGCAAGGGTCGGCGACTTCCCGCCAGTAACCACTCGCCCAGTGGCCGGCCAGCCGACCCTTGCTTGCGCCGCGGGCTATCACCAAGTTCACCTGTTGCGGCGGCTGCTGAGACTTTGAACCCTGATTTCACGTGGTGTCGCCGTAGTCAGGTGCAACTTTTGGTTCGGCCTCTGTTCGTTTACCTGCGGACTCATGCGCATAGTACGCCCACATGTCCGCGTCCTCCCAGACGACATCGTTGTAGGCGTGCATGATGTTGCTCCAATAGTTCATGTGGCCGGCGTAGTAGGCCGTGTCCTGGTGCTCATCCGCGTCTCGGTGGATCAACTCTTTGATCTCCGGAAACCGCAACCGGCGCATGCAGAACCCCGCAAGCGTCCACGGGGCTCGCCGCCGCCACAGCACGATCTCGGAAAAGCAGCGGACGAACAGATCGCGGTGTCCGGGATGCCGCTCCACTAATTCGATGATCTCGACCATCGGCCGCTCGTAGTTCAGGCAGTCTCCGTCCACTTCTTCAAGCCGCGCCGCTTCGTCGCACAGCTCCCAGAAACGCGCTTCCACTTCCATTCGCGACTCCGGTGGCCGAACACTGGCTTGGCAAGAAGCGATTGTAAGTGGGCAGCCAGCGCTCCGCTGCGCAAAGCCTCCGCGTCGCGGCGGCGCGGCCGGTTCAAACAGTCCGCTCACGCCGGCTTGTCGGCGGCCGGCGGCTCGCCGTGGATGAACGGGGCGTACTCGGGGATGACTTGGCCGTCTTCCACTTCAAACGGCTTCAGCGTGGCGATGACCTCGCGCGGCGAGACGTAGACGACCTTCCCGTCCCGCCACCACGGCACCGACCGGCCGAGCAGGGCGTGCTCCCGGAGAGCTTGTGCAAAAATCGGCCGGCGGGGGCGACAGGATTCGCGGGCCGCGCTATGGTGGAGACACCGCCATTGTACGTCACGAGTGTGCCAT
>JAYUGD010000396.1:0-5437 GCA_043767785.1 Zavarzinella sp.
CGCCCCGTTGGGGCTAAATGCGAAAACCTCACCCCTTGCGGCCGGCCTTTTTGCGGTCCGATTCCTTTAGCGACCACTTGCGCATGCGGATGAAGTTCGGGGTGACTTCCACCAGTTCGTCTTCCTCGATGTACTCGAGGGCGGCTTCCAGTTCGAAGACCCGCTTCGGCTTGATGACGGTCTTGATTTCGGCCCCGGACGCCCGCATGTTGGTCAGCTTCTTTTCGCGCGTCACGTTCACGGTCAGGTCGTTGTCCCGACAGTGCTCGGCGACCACTTGGCCCTCGTACACCGGCTCCATGTGTTCGACGAACAGCGCCCCGCGCTCCTGCAAGCTCTCGATGGCGTAGGCCGTCGCCTTGGCGGTTTCGAGGGAGATCATCACGCCGTTGGCCCGGCCTTCGAGCAGCGGCTTGATCGGCTGGTACTCGTGGAAGTTGTGCGTCATGATGGCCAGGCCGCTGGTGGCGGTCATCATGCGCGTCTTGATGCCGATCAGCCCGCGGGCCGGGATGGTGAACTCCAGGTGCGTCAGCTCGTCGCCGGCCTCCATCTTGAGGCACTGGCCCTGGCGCTCCAGCACGATGGCCATGACCGGGCCGACGTGCGAGGCGGGCACGTCCACCACGAGGTACTCGACCGGCTCCATCTTCTGGCCGTCGATTTCCTTGATGATGACGCGCGGCTTGCCGACGGACAGCTCCGCCCCCTCGCGGCGCATCGACTCGATCAGCACCGACAGGTGCAGCACGCCGCGGCCGGAGACGATGTACGAGTCGGCCCCCTCCGTCGGCCGGACCCGCAGGGCGACGTTGCGTTGAAGTTCCTTGTCGAGGCGGTCCCGCAGTTCCCGGCTGGTGAGCGGCTTGCCGTCTTGGCCGGCGAACGGGGAGTCGTTGATGCGGAAGACCATGTCCATGGTCGGCTCGTCAATGTGGATCTCCTCCAGCGCTTCCGGCTGGTCGAAGTCCGCGACGGTGTCGCCGATGTCGGCGTCGTCCAGCCCGACGAGCGCCACGATGTCGCCGGCGCCGAGTTCGTCCACTTCCTTCTTGCCGAGGCGGTCGAACTCCATCACCTGGACGACGGTGTCGTCGGTGACCTTGCCGCCCTTCATCTTGATGAGCTTGACGCGCTGGCCCTTCTTCACCTTGCCGCGGTAAATCTTGCCGATGGCGATGCGGCCGACGAAGTCGCTGTGCTCGAGGTTCAGCACCTGCATTTGCAGCGGGCCGTCCGTGTCCCCCGCGGGGGCGGGGATGTGTTCGAGGATGGCGTCGAACAGCGGCTTGAGGTTCTTGCCCGGCTCGTTCATGTCGAGCGTGGCGACGCCGTGCTTGCCGCTGGAGTAGATGAGCGGGAATTCGAGGTCCGCGTCGGCCGCCCCGAGTTCGAGGAACAGGTCGAAGATCATGTTGTGGACGTCGGCGATGCGGGCGTCCGGCCGGTCGATCTTGTTGATGACGACGACCGGCTTCAGCCCGCGGGCGAACGCCTTGCGCAGCACGAAGCGCGTCTGCGGCAGCGGGCCTTCGGCCGCGTCCACCAGCAGGAAGACGCCGTCGGCCATCTGGAGCGTCCGCTCGACCTCGCCGCCGAAGTCGGCGTGGCCGGGCGTGTCCATCAGGTTGACCTTCACGTCCCCGAGGCGGATGGCGATGTTCTTCGCCAAGATGGTGATGCCGCGCTCGCGCTCCTGGTCGTTGGAGTCCACGATGAGGCCGTGCTGCCCCCCCTGCAGCTTGTCCAACTCCTCGGAGCGGAACAGGCCGGACTGGCGGAGCATTTGATCGACCATCGTGGTCTTGCCGTGGTCAACGTGGGCGATCACCGCCACGTTACGAATGTCGGAACGACGCATCAAATCTCAATCGTGAGGATTTCGTGAAGGTTCGGGCCGCCTCGTCGGCAGCTTCCCAAACAGTCATATTATAGGCGTCTGTCGGAAACTCAACCGACAGACACCGACTTGACCCGCGCCCGTCCGCGCAACTGGCCACAGAGAGAGGGTTTGATGCAGATTTATTTGATCCGACACGGCGAAGCGGTGGCGCTTGGCGAGCGCGGCATCACCCAAGACGCCGACCGCCCGCTGACGGAATTCGGCCAAGTCCAGATCGGCCGGCTGGCCCACGCGTTCATCACCAAGGGGCACCGCGTCGCCCGGCTGTTGACCAGCCCGCTCGTCCGCGCCAAGGAAACGGCCGACCAGTTGGCGCCGGTGTGGACGTTGGCCGCCGAAGACGTGATCGTCACGGAAGCCCTGTCCCCCGGCCGGTCCTGCGCCAAGGCGGCCAAAGCCATTCGCAAGCACCGGGCCGACACCATCGGCCTCGTCGGCCACGAGCCGGACCTGAGCGCCTTCACCGCCTGGCTGATCGGCAGCAAGAAGGCCCGGATCAGCCTCGACAAGGGCGGCGTCGCCCGCGTGGACGTCGAGGGGGACGAGATCGAAAAGGGCTGCGGGACGTTGACGTGGCTGTTGAGTCCGGAATGGTCGAGCATGTGAGGGGGAAGCCCACGGACGGCCGTCCGTGGGCGTTCGGGGACGCTGAATTATTTCCCCGCCGGCAGCGTCCGCAGCAGCCCCACGGCGGCCCAGCCGGTCCCCCAGGGCGTCGCCACGTCGCTGACTTTTTTCGCCCCGGTCTTGCCCAACTCTTGCCGGCTGAGGGCCTTCCACGAGCCGTCCTTCTCTTGCGTGGACACCAACAACTTCCACGCCTTGCGGACTTCCGGCTCGTCCCCTTTCAGGCCCATCACGCTCAGGGCGTACAGGCATTCCCCGGTGACGAGGGGGTGGCTGTCGCCGCCCTTGGTGAACGGCCAGCCGCCGTCGGCGTTCTGCCGCTTCAGCAGTTCCTGCCGCCACGTCTCGGCCTGTTTGGGGTCGCCGCTCTGGCGTTCGACGAGCATGCGCAGGGCGACCCAGTCGGTCCGCGTCTCGGGCTTGGCGTCCTTGAGCCACGCCAGCCCTTTCGCCCGCATTTGCTTGAGCGAATCTTTGGCGGCCGGGGTGAGGGCGTCACCCGCTTGTTTCTCGATGGCGTTCAGCCCGAGGACAGTCCACATCGTATCGACCTCGATCCCCTCGCGCTCATGCCCGGCGACGCCGATGAAATTGCCTTCCTTCCAGGAGCCGTCGGGCTTCTGCTTCGCCGCGATCAGGGGGACGAAGAACTCATACGCCTTGGCGACCTCGGCCCGCTTCGGCGCCCCTTCCAAGGCCAAGGCCAGTTTCACCATCGTCGAGAGGAACCCGCCGGTGAAGTTGCCCTCGTGCTTGTCCGTCAAGCAGAAATTCAGGGACCACGCGGTCAGGTCGTCCGCGAACTTCTCATCGACCGTGAGGCCTTTCGCCTTGCCGTCGTGGAGGGGCCACAGGGTGAACGGCAGTTGGTGGCACGTCACGCATTTGCGGTTGTCCCGCCACGCGGCCGAACTCTTCATCAGGTACGGCAGGCTGCGCTCCACGGCCTGGCGGACGTCTGCGGGAGTGGGAGCGTCCCCAGTCGGGGCGGCGGCCGCGGACAGTGAGAGCAATAAAAGTGCGGTCATGGGGAGTCTCGGTCAAACGGCGGCGGGACGTTCATTAAACCGCGAACCGCCCCGACATGCCAGCGCAATTTCAAACCGGCGTTTCACGCTTGAACATTGCACGCCCGGTTGGGACAATCTCCCCAACACCGCGCCGCCATTTCTCTCCCCGCCGCGCGCCCCCACCCGACTCCGCGGAAGGACCACTTTTGAACGCGAACGACCAGCCCGCGCCGCCCCCGACCGAAGTGCTTGGGGCCGTCTTGCCGCCGGCCCCGACCGAAGTGACCGCCGCCGTGGTCCCGGTCGAGATCCATCCCCCGACGCCGCTCACGTGGCGCCTCGGCATCCTCGGGGGGATCGTCGCCCTCGGCGGGCTGGCGTACCTGCTGCGGGACGCGGTCGGCGTGCGCGGGCAGGCGCTGGCCGGCGTGTTTTGCTTCTTCGGACTTGTCGCCGCGTTCTCGCGCAACTTGCGGGCGGTGAACTGGCGCACGGTCGGCTTCGGCGTGTTGCTCCAAGTCGTGCTGGCGCTGCTCGTGTTGAAAGTGCCGTTCGTCTACGCCGGGTTCGAATTGGCCGGCGGCGTGGTCAAGAAGTTCATCACGTTCTCGGACCGCGGGGCGGAGTTCGTCTTCGGGTCGCTGGCGAAACTCGACGGGCCGGCCGGATTCGTGTTCGCGTTCAAGGCCCTGCCGCCGATCCTGTTCGTGTCGGCGTTCTTCACCGTCCTGTACCACTTCGGCATTCTGCAATTCTTCGTCCACTTGATGTCCCGGGCGATGACGTACCTGATGAAGACCAGCGGGGCCGAGACGCTGTCGGTATCCGCGAACGTGTTCATGGGGCAGACGGAGGCGCCGCTGATCGTGAAGCCGTACATCGCGCGGATGACGAATTCGGAGCTGTTTACGCTGATGGTCAGCGGCTTCGCCCACATCTCTGGCGGCATGATGGTCGTGTACATCCTGTATGGGGCCGACCCGGTGGCCGTCCTGACGACGAGCGTAATGGCCTGCCCGTGCAGCCTGTACCTGGCGAAACTGTTCCTGCCCGAGACGGGCAAGCCGGAGACCGGCGAGAACTCCACGCTCCAAAAGGAGCCGTCCCCCTACGCCAACGCCGTGGACGCCGCCGCCGCCGGGACCGGGTCCGGGCTAAAGTTGGCCCTGAACGTGGCGGCCATGCTGGTTGTGTTCATCGCCTTCGTCGCCATGTTCGACGCGATATTGGGCGTCCTCAAGCCGGCGCTGCTCGGGCTGGGCGTCTCGGAGGGGGCGCTGGGCGGGTGGCCGGACGACCTGTCCCTGCGGAAAGTGTTCGGCTGGCTGTTCGCCCCGGCCGCGTTCCTGATGGGCGTCCCGGAATCGGACTGCGGGGCCGTCGGCCAGTTACTCGGCACCAAGTTGACGCTGAACGAACACGTCGCGTATTTGGACATGAAGGGCATGTTGATGACGGACCGGGCGGTGAGCCTCATGGCCGGGTTCAGCCACGCGCCGCCGGAGTCCGTGCGGGACGCGCTGCACCTCAAGCCGGCAGTCGCGAAGCGGTCGTATGACTTGGCGGCCTTTGCCCTCACCGGCTTCGCCAACTTCGCGTCCGTCGGCATCCAACTCGGCGGCATCGGGGCGATGGCCCCGGAGCGGCGGAAAGACTTGGCGAGACTCGGCGGCCGCGCCTTGTTCGTCGGCTTCACCGCCACGCTGTTGAATGCGGCCATCGCCGGGGTGCTGCTTTAAAAGTGATCAGTGGTCAGTGGGCAGTGGTCAGTAAAGACAAAGAGCCGTCACCGGCCGTCAAACAGCTACGGTGACGGCTCTTTGTCTTTCGCCCCAACGGGGCGGGGGAGAATAGCCAGGGGGCGGCTTCCGCCCCTGGTTTCGATTGCCACCCGAAC
>JAYUGD010000397.1:0-5436 GCA_043767785.1 Zavarzinella sp.
GACATCCTCAACGGCCACGTCGTCCGCGGCGTCGGCGGTTGCCGGCACGAGTACCGGCCGATCCAAAGTGTCCTCACCACGTCCACGACCCCGGCCGAAGTCGCGGCCGCCCTTATCGACACCTTCGCCCCCCAAGAAATCTACGTCGCCGACTTGGACGCGATCCAGAACCCGTCTTGTCACCGTGTCACCTTGCCACCGTGTCACCGTGTCACGGTCTGGCTCGACGCCGGCGTCCGCGACACCGAGTCGGCCAAGCGGGTCGCCGACGCCGGGGCCGTGGTCGTCGCCGGGTTGGAGACGGTCGAATCGCCAAGCGTGTTGCAAGAGATTTTGGAAGCGGTGACGCCCGAGCGGGTCGTCTTCTCACTCGACTTGAAAGCCGGCGTCCCGCTGCGGACATGGCCGGGGTTCGCGGACCCGTTGGCCATCGCAAGGGAAGCGATCAACATGGGCGTCCGCCGGCTCATCGTGTTGGACTTGGCCCGCGTCGGCGAAGGCGACGGGACGGGGACGGACGACGTGTGCCGACGGTTGGCGGGCGAGTTCCCCGCCGTGGAATTGATCGCCGGCGGCGGGGTGTCGTCCGCGGAAGACATTCGCCGCCTGGCCGGCGTGGGCGTCAACGGCGTACTAGTCGCGTCGGCGCTGCACGACGGCCGGATCCGGCCGGGAATGACGTGGTGACGCCGTTCACGGCGCCGGCGGCTTGGTGTCGTCCGTGTCTTCTTCGAGGGCGTCCGCGGCGGCGACGGCGTCAATCACGTCCTTGGCTTCCTGCGGGCCGCCGGCGAGGCGGACGAGCCGGCGGACGCCGGCGACCAAGGCGTGGTGAACGTCCCAATCGGCCGCCGCCTGGCTGAGTTTCACCGGGTCGTATTTCCGTTTCGCCATGACTTGTCCGATCTTGTGTTGCGCACCACGTTGCCCATTGACGATACCGGGTAAACGGCGCGCGGTCAACGGAACATCGGCCCTTCTCGCCCGGAATCCGGCGGCCGGTTCACCCCCACGTGTGTGGGGAGCATCAGGGCGCCCGCTGGCGGATCCTCAAGAACCCGGAGAACCTTGACGAGACCAAAGACGAACGCACCCGGCCGGAGGAGGCCCTGCGGCTCAATCAGCCGCTGGCGACGGCGTATTACATGAAAGGAGAAGTTTCGGCACTTCTGGGAGCCGCGGGAGGACGTCCTCCCGCGGGGGTCAACCCCGCGGCTCGTTAAGTGGGTGTCGGCGCTCCTCTCACTACGGCGTCTCCACCGGCACCCATCGCTGTTCGCGGTGGCTCTTCAGGATCGCTTCGCAAAGGCGCACTTCGCGGTCGCCATCGGCGAAGGTGGGGTAGGGGATCGTTGAACTTCCCGTGTCGATGGTTTCGTACACGGCGCGGAAGAGTTGCTTGAAGGAGTCCGGGAAGCCCTCGGCGTGGCCGCCGGGGTAGTTGGCGAAGGGGCGCACGGCCGCGGAGAGCAGGGCCGGGTCGCGGGTGAGGGATTCGTTCGGGCGGTCGCGGCGGCCGATGTGCAGGGCGTTCGGCTCTTCGCTGTCCCACGCCAGGGCGGCCTCGGCGGCGGCGATGTCGAAGCGGACGCAGTTCTTGCGGCCGGCCGTCACTTGCGAGACGGTCACCGCCCCGCGCGCCCCGCCGGCGAAGCGCAGCAGGACGGAGCCGTAGTCCTCGGTGTCCACGGGCACGGCTTGGTACGGCCGGGTCACGTCCACGGCTTGGAAGGTCTCGACGCTCCCCTGAATGGATTTGCGGACCGGGTGAACCGTGGCGAGGTCGGCGCACAGCGATTCGACTTCCAGGCCGGTGATGAATTGGATCAGGTCCAGCCAGTGCGTGCCGATGTCGGCCATCGCCCGCAGTTCGCCCCCTTCGCTGGCCAGCACGCGCCAGTTGAAGTCGGTGTCGTGCAGCAGCCAGTCTTGCAAGTACGACCCGGTGACGTGGTGAATCTTCCCGAGCAAGCCGGCCAGCCGGCGTTCGCGGGCCTCCAAGCAGACGGGGTAGTAGCGCACGTTGTAGTTGACGGCCGTCACCACGTCGGCCGCGGCGGCCAGGCGGACGAGTTCGGCTGTCTCCGTCGAGGTCATCGCCAACGGCTTCTCGCAGACGACGTGTTTCCCGGCCGCGATGGCCAATCGGCACTGCTCGAAGTGGTGGCGGTTCGGCGACGTGAGGTGGACGACGCCCACGGCCGGGTCGGCCAACACGTCCGCGAAACTGTCGTAGCCCGTGGGCAAGCGCATCGCCTCGGCGGCGGCCCGGCTCTTTTCGGGACTCGACCCCAAGACGCCGCGCACGTCCCGGCCGAGCCGGCGCAGGGCTTCCACATGGACCGGGCCGATGAACCCCGTCCCCACCACGGCGATGCCTGTCGCACGCATGATTCCCCCTTCCGGGCAATCCGGTTAAACCATGAGAGACGGCGCAACCGATACATTCGAATACCGCCGGCTGTTCCCCGCCGTGTTATACTGGGTGAATGAGGCTATCGTGCGCGTCGGGAGACTTCCCATGATTCGGTTGTGGCTGGCAACGGGCGTCGCTTTGGTGATCGGCGTCAGCGCGCACGGGCAGGGCGGCGGCTCCGGCGGCGGAAGCGGTGGAAGCAGTGGCGGGTCCAGTTTCAGCGGGGGCGGCTTGTCCGGCGGCGGCTCCGGCCTGACCGGCGGCGGGAACAGCTTCTCGGGGAACAACAGCTTCTCCGGCGGCGGCAACATCACCGGCTCCGGCAGCAACCGCACGGGCGTTGGCGGGCGGTCCAGCTCGTCCTCGGCCGTCAGCAGCACGAACTTCTTGGCCGCCAGTTACGGCAACCCGCTCTACCCCGGCCGGCCCGGCAGCACCAACCTGAACATCTCGGCCGGCGGCGGCTTCGGCCAAGCCACCTTGCCGAACACCAACACCGGGCGCGGCACGACCGGCGGCGCCGGCAACCGCCTCGGCGGCACTGCCTCCGTCGGCGGCGCCGGCCTCAACGGCTCCGGCGCGCAGACCTCGATCTCGCGTATTCAGCACACGACGACCTTAGACTTCCCCGTGCGGGCCGTGGTGACGCAGGAACTGCAAGACGAACTGCGCGGCATGGTCGCCCGCTCCTCCAGCCTCAAGGCCCCGGAGCGGATCACCGTGTCCGTCGAGGGGAACACCGTCGTCCTCAGCGGCGTGGTCAGCGACGACAAGGAAAAGCGCCTCGTGGAAGGGATGGTCCGGCTCACGCCGGGCGTCCAAGCGGTGCGGAACGAACTGCAAACGCCGTAGGACGGTGTGCCATGACGGAGACAGAGGCTGTGGGAAAAGTCGTCGTTTCGGCCCGGCTCGAAAACTTGGACGACGTGTTCGCCGCCGGCAAAGGTGCCGGGAGTCCCGTCCGCACAGTGGACGTGATCGACGCATTGGTTGACAGTGGGGCGACTGGGTTGCTGGTCCCCTCGCGGTTTGTGCGGGAACTGGGCCTGGAACCCCTGCGGGTGCGGCCGTCGCGGACCATCGGCGGGCCGGTGCAACTTCAACTCTTCCGGGCCGTGCGGCTCACCATTCAAGGCCGAGACTGCATCAGCGACGTGGCCGAGATCCCGGACGAATTCCCGGTAATTGTCGGGCAAGTCCCGTTGGAGCTGATGGATTGGGTCATCGACATGCGCGGCCAGCAATTGATCGGCAACCCGGCGCACGGCGGCATCCACATGCTGGAAGTGTGACCCCACTTTGTCACGTTCCTTTTGAAGTAGTCACGCCGGTTGTGCCGATTATCATGGCATGACGCCGATTGCCCCCACCATCCGCCACTACGCGCTCGCGGCCGCCTTCGGCGTCGTCGCCGCGTGTTCTTCCGCCCCGGCCCAAGACGCCCCGGCGGCCGATAAGCCGTTGGAGCAGCGGGTGCGCGAGTTGGAGGCGACGCTCCGCAAGCTGCAAGCGGAGCGGACGGTCACCGTGGGCGCCGACGGCGTCGCGTCGCTGCCGCCGACCGTGATCGGGGCGGCCCCGGCCGAGCCCCCGCCGGCGTTCTTCTTGCCGGACGCGCCGAAGGCGGCGAAGGCGCCGAAGCCGCTGGCCGGGTGGGATGACGGGTTCATCATGCGGTCCGCGGACGACCACTTTAAGTTGAAGATCACCGGGCAAGTCCAGGCGGACTACCGGCACTACCAGAACGATACCGACACCGGGGACATCAACACGTTCCTCGTCCGGCGGGCGCGGCTGGGGATTGAGGCCACCGTCTTCGAGAATTACGAGTTGCGGCTGCTCCCCGAGTTTGGCCAGGGCAACCCGCGCATCGTCGACTCGTTCGTCAACGTCCACTATTGGGACGCCTTCCAGTTCGAGGCCGGCAAGTTCAAGCAGGCGTTCAGTCTCGAACACCTGATCCAAGACCGCTTCGTGCCGACCATCGAGCGGTCGATCATCGACCAACTCGGCCCGCAGCGCGACGTGGGCGTGATGATCCACGGCCAGAAGCTGTGCGACGACCGCCTCGACTACGCCTTCACGATCTACAACGGCACCCAGGGCGGCGACGTGGACAACGACCAGCACAAGGAGATGTCCGGCCGCGTGGCCGTGCGGCCGTTCAAGACGGCGGCGGGGGACGGCCTGTTCGACAAGTTGCAGTTCGGCCTCGGCGCGACGGACGGCAACGACAACGGCGTCCTCTTCCCGGCGGTGTACCGCACGCCGCTCGGCGTGCCGTTCTTCCAGTACGCCGCCGGCGCCCGGCCGGACGGCACCCGCTGGCGCGTCAGCCCGGAGCTGGCGTACATCTACGGGCCGATGAGCCTGTCGGCCCAGTACTACCACGACTCCCAACAGACGCGCATCGCCTTCGACAAAGTGTTGGGGGCGGCGAAGTCGCGCGTGGTCGCCAACGGGTTCTACGTGATGGGCACGCTGATCCTCTCCGGCGAGGAGCGCACCAGCCTAAGCCAGACGATCGACCCGCTCCGCCCGTTCGAGCCGCGCGGCGGCGGCGGCGGGGCGTTCGAGCTGGTCAGCCGCGTGTCGCACGTGGAGTTCGGCGACGACGACAACCCGGCCGCCTTCGCCAAGCTGATCAACCGCGAGCGGACCAGCCGGGCCGCCACGGAAATCACGAACGGCTTCAACTGGTATTTGAACAAGTTCGTCCGCCTCCAGTTCAACTGGGAACACGCCCGCTTCGGCGACCCAATCCGCTTGGGCGGCGCCGGCCGCGCCGGCCGGCTGGATCACCAGAACACGTTCTCGACGCGGTTCCAAGTGGTGTTTTGACGTGTGTTCGGCCCCGACTCGACCGGCTCCTCGTCACTGTCCTTCTCCATGTTCCAAGTCGTGTTGTGATTTGTTTTTAGCTCCAACGGAGCGTCCGCTTGTAGCCAGGCCCGGGAGGGCCTGGAACACGCGGGCAACATGTTTTCAAGCCCTGAAGGGGCGGCCGGACCGGAGCGCCG
>JAYUGD010000398.1:0-5432 GCA_043767785.1 Zavarzinella sp.
TTCCCGGCCCGCCTGCTGATGGGCTGGGCCGTCGGCCGGGCGAATCGCCGTGACGAGTACCAGTACCGCCACTGGTTCTTCCGCGTCACCGGCAAACTACCGTTGTTGCCCATCGCCGGGTTCTACGTGCTGATCGTGTTCTTCAGCCAATACACGAGCTGGAACGGCGTGTTGAGCTTGTACGAGCAACACGCATTTCTGCTGCCGGTGCCGTTCTTTGGGGTGTGACGGAAAGGCATTTTTAGCCACGGACGAACACGGATAAAACACGGATAGGGCCGAAGACCAAAACCGAAGACGGATATCAAACCGGATTGACACGGCCAGAAGTCCGGCTTGACGGCATGGGCTTGCCGTGCTGATCCGGTTTGATATCCGTCTTCGGTTTTGGTCTTATCCGTGTTTTATCCGTGTTCGTCCGTGGCTAAAAAATGCCTTTTCTAAACACCAACCACCGGGTTCAATACCCCATCAATCTGCTCCAACACCTCCGCGAATTGCCGGCCACTCAACACCGGCTCCCCATCAGCGGGCCAGTCGCGGTCCAAGTCCACCCATGTTTTGCAGCCGTCGTACTCGGGCTTGTTGACGACCGTCACCGGCGTCGGGACGCGGAAGACTCTGGCCGGCAGCACGAACAG
The DNA here is from genome assembly GCA_043767785.1 of Zavarzinella sp. Taxonomy (GTDB): domain Bacteria; phylum Planctomycetota; class Planctomycetia; order Gemmatales; family Gemmataceae; genus Zavarzinella. Next base: position 642 of record JAYUGD010000398.1, read on the forward strand.
GCCCGGCTCGCGGTAGGCGAAGCGCATCCGCACGGTCGCCTCGGACCACACGTGCAGCGGGTCGAGTTCCAGCAACGATTCAAGCCGGGCCGAGCGGAACGGGCGGGCGACTTCCACATAATGCGTGAACGTCACCGTGCCGTCGGCCGGCTTCTCGGCGTCCAACCGCGGCAGCCACGCGGCCGCCGCGGGCTTCAACCCGTCGGCCTTCTGGTGCAGGTAGGTGGGGAACAGCCAAAACCGCGCGTGGTCCGGCCGGAACTCCCCGGCCTCCTCGGCAATGCCCCCCTTGCGCAGAATCAGCGCCTGCTCCCCCCGCCCGAGGGCCTCACAAATCACCGCCCACTCCTTGAACGCAAATCGCAGCATGGCGGGACTCTTTCAAGAAAGGCATTTTTAGCCACGGATCGAACACGGATGAAACACGGATAAAGGCAAAAGGCAGAAGACATTTCTGAAACCGAAGACGGATTGAAAACATGATGAGACACGGACAAGACATTACCCGCGAGCATTTGATCCGTGTCGCATCCGTGCCTATTATCCGTCTTCGATTTTCGAACGGATTTGGTTTTCTGCCTTTATCCGTGTTTCATCCGTGTTCGATCCGTGGCTAAAAATTCTTCTCTTCCACTCAACGAAACTTCTCGCTGCCCGACTTGCGGGCCATCAGCAAATTAACCCCCTGGGCGGCGGGGACGCCTTCGTAGAGGATGCCGTGGACGCAGGCGATGATCGGCATTTCCAGGCCCATGACCGTCGTGCGCTCGTGGACGGCTTTCGCCGTCGTCACCCCTTCCACGATGGCGGGCATGGAGGCGAGGATTTGACTCAGCGACTCGCCGCGGCCGAGGCGTTCGCCGACGCGGCGGTTGCGGCCGTGCGGGCTGAAGCAGGTCGTGATGAGGTCGCCCATGCCGGCGAGGCCGTGGAACGTGTCCGGCTCCGCGCCCATCGCCGCCCCGAAGCGGGAGATTTCCACGAGGCCGCGGGTGAGCAGGGCGGACTTGGCGTTGTCGCCGTAGCCGAGGCCGTCGCCGATGCCGGCCGCGATGCCGATGACGTTCTTCAAGGCGCCGGCGATCTCGACGCCGACGATGTCGGAATTCGTGTAGACGCGGAAGCGGTCCGTGGAGAACAGGCGTTGCACCTCGGCCGTCAGCCCGGCGTCCGGGCCGGCGACGATGGCGGCCGTCGGCATCCCCCGGCAGACTTCCTCCGCGTGCGTCGGCCCGCTGAGGGCGGCGACGCGGGCCGTCCCCAACATCTCCTCGATGATCTGGGCCGGCCGGCGAAACGTGGCGAGTTCGATGCCTTTGGTAAGACTGACGACTGGCGTGGCCGGCGTGGCGAGGTGGGCGAAGCGGGCGATGGTCTCGCGGAGATACACCGTGGGGATCACGCTCACCCATAAATCCGCGTCGGCGACGGCCTCGGCCGGGTCGGCGGTCAGCGTCACGGCTTCCGGGATCCGCACGCCCGGCAGAAGCCGGGCATTTTCGCGCCGGTCGCGCAGCAGGGCCGCGTTCTCCGGCCGGGCGCTCCACAAGCGCACGCGCACGGCCGGTTGCCCGGCGAGCAAGAGGGCGACGGCCGTCCCCCAAGCCCCGTCCCCGAGTACGGCGATTGTCGTCCCCATCGTCGGCCGGCCCCGCGCAGGTTTTCCCGTTCGGGACACTTTACCAAGTCCGCGCCGGGCCGGGAGATTATCGGGCGAATTGCTGCACGCGCTTGGAAGCGGCGGACGATTCAAGATGTGCCCCACTACCGCCCCATTCTCGGGCGGCGGGGTATGGCGACCCGCGGTGTCTCTGTCCCGGCCGGACCTTGGAATCGGCCGCCCGCACCGCACAACAGGGAGGTACACACGGATGGCCCCACGACTGCGCCTGTACACCGGCCACGACGACGACTTCATCGAGCCGGCCCCGGCCCCGCCGCCGGCGGTCCACATCCGCCTGCGGGACTTGCTCCCGCTGGTGGCCATGGCCCAGAAGAACCACTTCATCTGGCTGAAGGACTTCCTCGACGACGAGGTGAGCATCTCCGACGACCTGCACGACGTGCTGATGGCCTTCCGCGCCACCCGCCCGGCGTGACACTGGAAAGCCCGTGGACGGCCGTCCACGGGCTTTCCGGAACCCGCCCTGCCTACGATAACCCAAGGGGGTTGGGCGATGCTCAGTGAACTCGTCGGCGAAAAAGTGGTGATCGACCTGCAAAGCCATTACGTGTGCCTCGGCACACTTCTGCGCGTGGACGAGCACCTGATGGAACTGAAAAACGCCGACCTCCACGACCTGCGCGACACGGACACGACGCGGGAAAACTACGTCGCCTCGTCGGTATCCACGGGCATCAAGCGGAACCGCAAGCGCATCATCGTCTTCAAGTCCGACGTGGTGGCCGTCTCCCGCCTCGAAGACGTGATCGACGTGTGAAAGACCCTTGCCCCGGCCCGGAAACGCCCTAACGTAATCTCTCAGCCGGAGTGGCGGAATGGCAGACGCGGCGGACTCAAAATCCGCTATCCGAAAGGTTGTGTGGGTTCAAGTCCCTCCTCCGGCAGTTGAATCATCTCTTGAGCGATCCGAGCGAAATCACATTTACTCAGCCGAATCAGGGCCGTCGTCTGATGCGTCAGGCGTGGATTCGTGACCGGCGTGGCCATTTTCGTTTGAATCCGGCGACGGCCGCGCGTTCACTTCGTTGCTTTTGGCGATCAGAGAAGTGATGAGGGCACGTGTCGGGCCGGATCGCAATGCTTCTTGAACCAATTTTAACATCTGCGCATCATCATTGGCTACCGGAAAATATGTTTCATAGTAATGCTTTCTTCCAATTATTACGTCTGTCATCGATGGCACAAGCACATCGCGCTTCTCAGATCTTTCCAGACTTTCTGCGCGTACTTCGACAGGATACGGAAGGTCTAAGCCATGCAAGGCAGTGATCAACGTGTGTCGGTAACCGTGGTAAGCGGGAGCGACAACGACAAGTCGGTGTTGGAGTTGCTTTTCGCTGCTTTCCGTCTCAATTGCCCCTTTCAGTATGCCGCGTGTCGCCTTGCCCAGCGACTCGGCTTGAACACGTAGAATCGTCAATGGCGACAGCACGTCAACTCTGATGTCTTCCGGCCACAGGCTCGTCAGGATGTCGGGCATGGCGCAACCTCAGTCAAGAATTAAACGAAAAGCCAGAGGCAGGTGGTCTGAAGCAATCGTCTTGTTCGGCCGCCCGGTCGATGTTCTCAACAAGGATTGGGGGCCGACTCGGTCCAGAATCACCAAATCATCAAGGGCATTCATCAGGGCCGGCCTCAGCAGAACTTGGTCGAGCATGTGCCAGAAGAGTTCCGTGTCATCCTTGCCGTAGTAGAACGTTCCGGCCGGGCCGGGCGTCCGGTCCCCGAACAATCCCCACATGGGATTATAGAAGAAGCGGCGTGGCCCGCCGGCGACGACGCGCTCCCGGCCGCCCGCGATTCGTCGCGTCATCACTGCATGCAAGGCATGAGACGCCGTCACCCCGTCTTCAAAAGGATTCATATTGAGATCGCCGACCAACACAGTCCGCCGGTGGTCAACTTGGTCCTCAACACGGGAAACTTCTTTGGACAGTTCGGCGACACGCAAGGCTTGGGATGTTTCCGATGAATTGTTTTTGCTGACGAGATGCGCCGTTGCCAACAGTATTCCCGGCGACTCGCCGATCTCGGCGCTCCAGATGGCCATTCGCGCATTCGACGGGTCGAGTTGCCGCAGAATCCAATTGGCACCTGACAATCGCGAGAATAGTCGCACTTTGTCGGCGGCTTCCGATAATGCCGTATACTCACGACCCGTCGATTCCCTCAGTGCTGCCACAATGTCCCCGTCCGAAGTTCCAGACTCCGCCAGCATGAGGACATCCACGTCGCGTTCGACGACCGCGGCGGCGATCAGCGCCCGCAAGTCCTTTCTCATGATGTTCCAGAAGAGAAACGACGTCATCGGGCGTTCAGGCTCCGTGGTCATCAACGCTTCGCGGTGATGTCTTGCAGTCAATTCCGCACACCTTATCGGCCTCAACACCAGGTCGCAAGAAGATTTCCGATCTGTCGCACGCCCTTTTCACGGCATGCAGCCGGCCGGTTTTGACTTAACGCCCCCGCCGGCCCGCGTACAACAGTCTCCAGTCTCCCGCCCGGCGCACACGCCCGCCACCGACCCTCCGAAGGAATCATCCATGCGTCGCTCCCTCGTCTGCGGCTCCGGGCTGGCGGCCGGCCTCGTGGGGTTGATCGTGGCGCTCTTGCCGGCGGCGCCGCCGGTGGTGGACGCCGCGTTGCGGTCGGCCGTCATCAAGGCGGACTTGGACCCGGCGGCCTGTGCGGCGTTCCGCGGGACAGTGAAGCAGGCGGCCGACGCGGACACGGTGGCCGTCGCGTTGGGGTTGCCGGGGCGGGCGCCGGCGAAGTGGGAGGCGCCGCCGCGGAAGGATGATGCCGAGGGGGTTGTGCGGTTCCTCGTCGGGTTCAAGGAAGAGAAGGCGCTCGGCTCCGTGCTCGTGCCGTCGGGGTTCGAGGTGCGGTTGCTGAAGCCGGGGCACGACGGGGCGGCGGACCCATTCACGGACGGGCAGTGGGTCGTTCCCGAAACGCCGGCGCGGCAGTCAGGCGGGGCGCTGGTGCCGTTGCCGGTGGGGACGCGGACGCGGGCGGTGCTGTTCACGGCCGTCGGCGGCGACAATCCGCGGGGCGAGATTCACGGCGCCCGCGTGTTCGCGGAGCGGTTGCTGAACGCGGTCCCG
>JAYUGD010000399.1:0-5421 GCA_043767785.1 Zavarzinella sp.
CAAGTAGAGGCTGCCGTCGGCATACGTCACCGAACTTTTGTCCGTGTTATTGTTTCTCCACACCGGCTCCGGGCCGGCGGCCTTGTCGGACTTCAGGAACTCCAAGCACACCCACGCCCCGCCCGCATCGCTGTAGCCGTACACATACTCGCCGACGCGGACCACGCCGCCGTGGTGGTTCACGATGGACTTGTTCTTCTTGTACACCAAGTCGGCTTTGAGGCCGGCTTCGGCTTTGGTTAGACGGATGAGGGAGCAGCCGGTCCCGTACCCGGAGGTGACGAAGACGTAGTTCTTATAAACCAGCGGGGTCGGGATGACGGCGGTCTTATTTCCGACGTCGGTCTGCCGCCAAAGAACCTTGCCGTCCAGCCCCACGCCGCTGACGCTCCCGATGCCGGCGCTCTCCTGCATCAACTGCTGGACGTAGTGCTTCACCCCCTCAACTTCGTTGACGACAATGGACGAGTACCCGGCGTTGTCTTGGAGATCAGCACTCTGCCAGATCACGTCGCCCGTGGCCTTCTTCAGGCAGACGACGGCCCCCTTGCCGCCGCCGGGCGTGACGAGCAGCCGGTCCCCGTCGATCAGCACGGACTCGCTGTACCCCCAGTTCGGGATCTTGCCGCCGAAGTCCTTCACCAGGTTCTTGCCCCAGACGAGGCCGCCGTCCTTCACCGCGAAGCAGCGCAAGTCGCCCTTGGCCCCGAGGACGTATACATGGTCCCCGTCCACGGTCGGCGTGCCGCGCGGGCCGACGCCCCACTTATCCAAGTAAGCCCCATCGGCTGTGTCGAGTGGCTTCCGCCAAATCTCATTGCCGTCCTTCGCATCGAGACACTGGAGAAACTCGTTGCCGCCCTTTTGAGTGTCTTCGGCGCCCATCAAGTAAATGCGGCCGGCAGCGGTGGCCGGGCTGCCGTAGCCCACGCCGCACTTGTCGGTCTTCCACAGGAGTTTCGGGCCGTCTTTCGGCCACGTCTTGAGCAGGCCGGTCTCCTTGGAGATGTCGTCGCGGTTCGGGCCGCGCCACTGCGGCCAGTCGCCGGCCTCGCCAGGCCCCTTGGGGGCCGGCGCCGACAGGGACAACATTAGGACGGCCAAGTGGAGCGGGGCCATGCGGACCTCACGGAGGGTTCGGGGATAAGCGATTCAGGCGGGCGGGCATTCGGCAAGGAAATTATAGGCCGGCCCCGGCAAGTTCCAAGTTCCGCGGCCGGGCGGCCTCGCTACCATAAGCCATTCATTCGAGAAACACCCGCGGAGCGTCCCTCATGGAATACGGCATCGGCATCGGCATCGGCTTGGTCATCGGGCTGGCGGTCGGGTTCTTCGTAGCCAAGTCGCTGGCGACCAAGCCGTTCGGCGGCCCGGCCGGCTTGGCGCTCGGCCAGAAGGTGGCGGTGAAGGCCGCCGCGGACGCCGAGTTCGCCAAGAAGCTGGACCACCTGTTCAACCCGCCGCCGCCGAAGCCGTCCGGCGAGCCGATCCGCCTGCTCGGCCTGCTCCAGCGCGACGCCCGGCTGCTCGACTTCCTGATGGAGAACATCGGCGCCTACACGGACGACCAGATCGGGGCCAGCGTGCGCGACATTCACGCCAAGAGCCAAGCCGTGCTGAAGAAGCACCTGACGCTCGAACCCGTGATGAGCCAGCAGGAAGGCGAAACCGTGACCGTCCCCGCCGGCTTCGACCCCTCGGCCGTCCGCCTCGTCGGCAACGTGACCGGCCAGCCGCCGTTCAAAGGCACGCTGCAACACGCCGGCTGGAAGGTGAAGACGGTGAACATCCCGAAGGCCCCCGACGGCCAAGACGAGTTCGTGCTAATGCCGGCCGAGGTGGAGGTGTAAACAGAGAGGCGTGTGACGTATAATTGCGCCTATCCATCGAGGAGACGTTGCATGATTATTCAAATTTCGGACCCGGCGTTGGCGGCGCAACTTCACGGGAAAGATGAAATCACCGTGACAGGGCCGGACGGCAAACTGATCGGCCTTTTCAAGCCGATGACTGCAAGAGACATTCCGCTGGGCATCTCAGAAGAAGAACTTCAGCGGCGGGAACAGTCCCCCGGCCCTTGGCACACCGCCGCGGAAGTGGAAGCCATGTTGCGAGACCTGCGATGTTCTCAGTAACGTGGGTTGACGACGCACGCGATGAATTGGCCGACGAGTATGTTCAGCCCGATTTGACGACTCAACAGTTGATCGCCCAAATCGTGTCACGCTTCAACGCCTCCCTCGCCGCCGACCCCGCCGGCATCGGCGAATCACGCGGCAACTGGCGCCGCGTCGCATTCGACTGGCCGTACGCCATCTCGTATTTGTGCGATCCCGCCACGCACGCCGTTAACGTGACGCGGTTCTGGCGATATGGCCGGTCGACGAGGTGAATCCGGTCTCGATCCTTTTCAATACTTAAACCACCCCATGTACTCGCCCCAGTGGTAAATCCACGGGTGCCGCCACGGGTTGACCCACGGGTAGACGGCCGCGAATACGCCGGCGGCGAACAGCAGCAGTGCGAACGCCCGGCCCATTCGGGAACCCGCCAGCGCGTCGGCCGTCGGCAATAAGCCCAGCAAGAACAGCGGCGTGAGCCAGAACAGCCAGCGCGGGCCGGAGGTCCAGCCGCCGTAGTTGTTGGTCTTCCAGATGTAGAAGGCGACCACCACGGCCAGCACCGCCAGCGTCCACCGGCGGACGGCCCGGCCCGTGCCGCCGTCGTTGCCGGGCAGGAACAGGCCGACCACGGCCAAGAGCCACACGGGCGTCAGGCTAAACAGCCCGTGGTGCCCGAACAGAAAATGGAAGGCGTACGTCGGCTTCGGGTCGTCCGCGAAGTCGATGCCGTCCGCCTTGGGGATCAGGTGCCGCTTGGCCCAGTGGCTCCCCTCGTACTCGTACCACGGGCCGCCGAATTGGGCGTAGATCGGCGCCCACTCGCCGGTGTAGGCGTGGCTCACATACGTTTGCGCGGCCAGCGGCAGAATCGCGGCCGGCACGTAGGTCAGCAGCGTCCGCGGCGAGCGGAACAGCAGCACGGCCGCCAGCGCGCCGACGAGGGAAGCCGCCGGCAAGTCGAGGCACACGGCCAGGCCGGCGAACAGCCCGGCGACGAGGCCGGCCCCGAGCGAGATCGGCGCCCCGTCAGGCCGCGGCTTCACGACCGCGTACAGCGCGTAGAACACGCAGCACGCGGCCGGCAGGTGGTTGTTCAAGGTCACGCTGAACGTGGTGAGGAACGTCCCGTAGCACGCGACGGCGAAGACGAACAACCGGCCCCAGTCCGTCCGGCCGTAGGCTTCCAACAAGCGGGACAACAGCAAGAAGGCGACCGCCAACGGCAATACGTTGGTCGCCAAGAGGGCCGTCACCACCACTTCCCAGCGGTGTTCCGCCAAGTTCCATTTCGTGTACCTGTGATTGTGCATCACCCAATATTCGCCCGCGACGAGGAGCGTCAGCAGCGGCGGCTTGGTGGCGTAAAATTCCTGCCGGTCCGGGTGCAGCACCACGTCCACGGACTTGAAGCCGTCCGTGAACAGAATGCCCGTGTCGGTGTACCCCTTCGGCGCTGCCGGGTCGGGGACGCGGCGGCCAATGACGAACGTCCGTTCCTCGACCAGAGCCTTGACCGTGGCCCAGCGGGCGCGGTCGTTGGACCCGAACGTCGGCCATGGGTCCGGCGGGGCCGCCGGCCACTTGCGCGCCGGATTCGCTTTCTGTACGGACGGCTCGAACTGCACTTCCACGTTGGCAATGCGGGCGACCATGAGGCCGACGGCGGCCGTCAGCATCATGCAGTAAAAGGAGCGGCGCAAATCCGGGTCCATGTCGGTCTCGTGGGGGCAGAGGCTTCACCGATACAATACGGGAAAGGGGAATACCGCCATGCCGACCGTCCTCGACTCGCCCGTTGAATCCCAGACCGGCGCGCTGCCGTTGCAGACGATCACCACCGCCCGACTCGCGCAGTTCTCGGTCGAGCGCTACCACCAGTTGATCGCGAGCGGCCACTTCACCCCGGAAGACCGATTCGAACTGCTCGAAGGGTACTTGGTGACCAAGATGTCGAAAAACTGGCCCCACCTCACGGCCCTGAGAAACCTAGTCGATTTGCTCCCCGGATTGTTGCCGAACGATTGGCAGCACTCCGTGCAAGACTCGATCACGATGGCCCACAGCGAGCCGGAGCCAGACCTCGCCGTCATCCGTCGCCAGCCGGACAATTATTACGGCCGTGTTCCTGGCGCGGCCGACGCCGGCCTGTTGATCGAAGTGGCCGACTCGTCGCTGGACACCGACCAGATTGACAAACTCGGCATCTACGCCCGCGCGGGGATTCCCGTGTATTGGATCGTCAACCTGATTGACCGGCAAATCGAAGTGTACGAACGGCCGGCTGGGTCAGACTACCAGAGCCGGCGGGCGTACTTGCCGGGGGAAGTCGTCCCCATTGTCTTGGCCGGACAGACGGTGGGGCACATCGCCGTCAATGCCGTGCTGCCGGCGGCGTAACGTGATTGCCCCCGCCCCCAATCGGATCCGCTGGGAGACGAAACTCTCGGCCGGCTGTCTCCTCCTCCTCGCGTGGTGGGTGTGGGTCACCGGCGGGAACGCCCAGACCTTTTGGCAGGTCGTCCTGTCGCTCATTTTGGGCTGCGGAATCGGCTTCGGCATCTCCGGCGTCCGGCGGGGAGGCGCGGCCAGTCGCCGAGCCGCTGGCTTCTGCCTATCGCTTCACATGATGTTCGCGGCGTTGGAGATTGCCATCGCTTGGCTAGCGTAGAGGCGCCCGCGCCGAGTGTGTGAGCGGGAAGTCTCGCCATGCCCGCGCCGGTCTCGTGGGCGGCGGGGCTTCACCGATACAATACGGGAAAGGGGAACACCGCCATGCCGACCGTCCTCGACTCTCTGTCCTTGCGGACCGTCACCCCCGCCAACGTCTCATCGTTGAGCGTGGTCGAGTACCACCAACTGATTGCAGCCGGCTACTTGACCGACGACGACCCCTTTGAGTTGCTCGAAGGCTGGATCGTGACGAGGAAGCGAAAGACGCCGGCGCATTGCTCCGCGGGGCGCAAGCTGCTTGAACTCGTCCCAGCCATGCTTCTGCCCGAATGGGATTGGCGAGTCCACGCCCCGGTGACGCTCGCCTTCAGTGAGCCGGAACCCGACATTTCTATCATCCGCCCGGACGCCGAGAAATACTGGAAGCGACATCCCGGCCCCGCGGATGTCGGCCTGCTGCTTGAAGTCGCCGACTCGTCGCTGGACACCGACCGGATTGACAAACTCGGCATCTACGCCCGCGAGAACATTCCCGTCTACTGGATCGTCAACCTGATTGACCGGCAGATCGAAGTGTACGAACGCCCGCTGGGAACGGATTACCAGAGCCGGCGGGCATATCGGCCGG
>JAYUGD010000400.1:0-1852 GCA_043767785.1 Zavarzinella sp.
GCGGAACGGGGCCGCCAGGTCCGTGGCCGGCAGGAAGGCGTTGCTGCTGGCCGGCGGAATGTACCCGTCGCCGGAGCCGCCGTCGGGGTTGGCGTCGAGCATCAATTGATAGCCGGCGCCCGCCGTGCCGCCTTGCACGCCGATCCGCCACTGGATGCCGTCGTAGTTGCCGCGGGCGACGGCGTTGGGCAAGCCGGACGTACCGCTGAAGCTCGTGATGGGGACCGCCACTTGCACCGTCGAGCCGACCTGCGGGTCCGGGCTGCCGATCGCCACGTTCGGCTCGTAGCTCAGGTAGGTCGCCCCGATCCCTTGCAGGTTAAAGCCCGACGTGTCCGCGGACAGTTGCGTCCGGTCCACGACGGAGAAGAACTTGTACCGCACCGGCTTGCCGTCCACGCCGAGGACTTCGGCCCCGAGGATCGGGCGGTTGTTGCTGGCGTCCGGGTACGTCAACCCGTCCACGCCGGTGCCGGCGTTCAGGACTTCGAAGAAGCCGATGGTCGCGTACACGGCGAAGGTGTTGCCGCGGGTCGTCAGTTGCGGGACGAGCGTTTCCAGCAGTTCTTGCCGGGCGAGTTCTTGTTGGGCGGGGGTGCGGGCTTGTTGGGCCGGCGATCCGTTCATGTTCGCGTCCCGGATGACGCCGGGGATGGTCAAGGCGGAATCCGTCCCTTGCGGGTATTGGGGGTCGGCCCCGCCGCCGGGGATGATCGGCGACACCGTGCCGAGGACGGGCCGGGTTTGGCCGCTTTGCAGGGCGGCGGGCGTCATATTTTTCACGGTCCGGAACTGATTCCAAACGGCGGTCACATCGTCGGCAATGTAGTGCTTGCCGTTCGTCCCGCCGGTGTGCTGACTGTCGGTCAGTGAGTCGAGAATCGTCGGGTCGATCAGGGTGTTGATGTTCACCTTGCCGGGCGTCCGGCCGCCGAACCCTTGGCCGTGGAACCGGCCGCGCGTCGAGAGCAGGTCGAACGCGCGGGACAGGCCCGTGATCGGGCTCAGCCAGTCCGCCTGGTACATCATGCGGACGCTGCCCGGCGTCGAGGGCACGTAGAACAGCGGCATCACCATGTGCGAGCCGAACAGGCTCACGTTGCGAAGTTCGGCCACGCCGTTGACGGAGCGGTCCAAGTGCGGCATCGGTGTAAATCCGCCCCCGTTGTTGGTCCGGGAGAGGGTGTCGTTCCCGACCGCACTCCCGTCCTCCTTCTTGCCGTTGTGCCGGCCGAACGTGTGCTGCATCTGGGTGTTGGCCGGAGACTCAGACGGCTCTTGCATGTAAATGTTGTTGTTCGGGTTCGGATTGAGGCCGAAGTCCATTCGGCCCTCGTAAGGCTGCCGGCGCCCGAACGAGCTGACGGATCCGTACGCGGGCACGGCGGCGTTATTGCCGTTGCCGTTGCCGTTGCCGTTGCCGTTGTTCCCTTGGCCTTTCCCGTTCCCGTTCCCGTTCCCCCCTCCAAGGCGGTCGACGGTCGGCGTGATTTGCACCCGGTCTTGGACGATGGAAATCAATGTCACGGCCGGCGTGCCGGCTCGGTCGATAACGTTGGGAGTCGGGGCGGAGTATTTTTCCGGCATGAACGCATCGACGGTCACGTACGGGTTGTCCACGCCCGGCGGCAGGTGTTCGTTCAGCAACCGCTGCAGCACGAGCACCGGACTCCAAGTCGGGTCGGCGATCACTTCGTTCGGCTCCAACCCCGGCGGATTGCCGGCGGCCTTCGCCACGTCGTATTCCATGTTCAAGAATTGGCCGTGCGCCTCCAGGGCGGTGGTGTCGGGCGTTTTCGGCAGCGCGTTGGCGTTGGCCGCGTCGCCGGCCGGCCCGGCGATGTAAAAGGAC
>JAYUGD010000401.1:0-1852 GCA_043767785.1 Zavarzinella sp.
GCCGGTTGTTTTTGACTGGCGCCCCGTTGGGGCCAAGACAAATGGGTTGGGGCCGATGGTTCCAGGGGCGGAAGCCGCCCCTGGCTATTTTCCCCCGCCCCGTTGGGGCGAAAACCAGACGCCGAGTGAGCAGCAGTACCGAAATTGCCTCTGTAGATGGACACCCAAGGACAGAAAACCGACGCATGTTGAGCCTCTTCGCCAACCCGTTCGCCATGATCTTCGGGGCGCTGTTGATCTCCGCCCCGATCATCATCCACCTCATCAACCGGATGAAGTTCAAGCGCGTCCGGTGGGCGGCGATGGAGTTCCTCCTCAAGTCGCAGAAGCGCGCGCGCCGCAAGCTCATCATCGAGCAGATGATCCTCCTGCTCCTCCGCATCCTGCTCATGCTGCTCGTCGGCCTGCTGCTCGCCCGGTTCATCGGGTGCGACAAGGGCCGCGAGGGGCAGACGACGCTGCACGTCATCTTGCTGGACGACACCCTCAGCACGTCGGACATCATCCGGTCCGAGGACGGCCAGACCCGCGAAGTGTACCAGGACGCCAAGACGCTCGTGGTGGACCGCATCGCCGGGTCGGCCGTGCAGGCCGGCAGCCCGCAGTTCGTGACGCTCCTGCGCCTGTCGGACGTGGACAACCCCCGGTCCTTCGGCCGGCTGAACACCGCGTCCCAAGACGAAATGCGGAACGTCCTCGCCCCGACCAAGGCGTCCCTGCAACACACGGACTTGGTCGCCGGGCTGCGGGCGGCGAAGAAGTTGTTCGAAGGCGACGCCGTCATGCGGCCGGTGCTGCACGTCGTCAGCGACTTCCGGGCCGCCGACTGGGGGGAGCAGAACCGCGTCCAACTCACGGAAGCCTTCGAGGAGTTGAAGAAGGCCGGCGTCGATGTCCACTTGCTGGACGCCGTCGCCCCCGAGCGGTCGGAGCAGACCAAGTCCCCGCTGTCCGCGGACAACATGGCCATCACGGAAGTCAGCCCGGACTCGAAGATCGTCGCCAAGTTCCAGCCGGTCGAGTTCACGGTGAAGGTGAAGAACTACTCGAACAGCGAGAAGAAGGCCGTCAACGTCCGCGTCCGCGTCAACGGGGCCGAGCGGCCCGAGGGGATGGTCGTCATCCCGTCCATCCCGCCGAACGGGGAGACGGTCTCCAAGTTCGTGCTGAACTTCGACCGCACCGGGTCGGACGACGACGTGACCGCCGCCGTGGACAAGTTGACCGACGCCAAGCAGACCCTCCCCACCGAGGAACGTGAGACGCTGCAAGCGACGGTGGCCGGGCGGTTCCCGGTCGTCAGTTGCCACCTCGAAGGGGAAGTCGGCGGCATCGCCGCGGACAACGTCCGCTACGCCGCCATCGAGATCCGCGACCGCGTCCCGCTGCTGATCGTGGACAACAACACGACGGCCCAGCGCGGCACCAAGGAGGCCGAGTCGTTCTTCCTGCAAAAGCTCTTCACGGAGCCGATCAAGGGGTACGACGTGCAGATCAAGAACGCCGCCGACCTGGAGACGCTGAACCTGCAACAGTACGTCGGCATCTTCGTCTGCGACGTGCCCCGGTTTTCCCCGGCCGCCCTGCGGAACCTCGAAGCCTACGCGAAGGGCGGCGGCGGCGTCTCCTTCTTCATGGGGCCGTCCGTGAAGGCGGACGTCATCCCCGAATACAACGAGAAGCTCTACCGGGACGGCAAGGGCCTTTTCCCCGTGCCGCTCGACAAGGGCGTCGGCATGGACATCCCGGAAGACAAGCGGGCCGCCCTCAAGTTCGCCCGCAGCCTGACGTACAACAAGAAACTGCTCCAGCAAGAAGACCCGCTCGCACCCGGCCCTCGAAAAGCTGTACA
>JAYUGD010000402.1:0-5402 GCA_043767785.1 Zavarzinella sp.
CTGTCCCCCTTCCCGTCCCGCGATTGAGGAACACCATTGAGCAACCCACGGCCCCGGACGCTGAAGGATCTCCGCGCGTCCGGCTGGCGGAGTCGGTCCGTCAAAGAAGAAATCCGCTCCAACTTTTTGACGATGCTCCAGTCCGGCCAAGAACTCTTCCCCGGCATCGTCGGCTACGAAAACACCGTCCTCCCCGAAATTAACATCGCCCTCCTCGCCGGGCACGACATCCTGTTCCTCGGCGAGAAGGGGCAGGCCAAGTCCCGCCTCATGCGGTCGTTGGTGCAGTTCCTCGACGAGGAAATTCCGTACCTCGACATCCCCGGCTCGGCCGTCCACGAAGACCCGTACAAGCCGATCACCAAGGCCGGCAAGGATCTCGTCGCGGCCAAAGACGAGGCCGACATCCCCGTCGCGTGGTGGCCGCGGGCCGAGCGGTACGCGGAGCGGCTGGCCCCCGGCACCAAGTTCGCGGACATCATCGGCGAAATCGACCCAGCCAAATTGGCCCTCGGATCGAGTCTGTCGGCCGAGGACTCGCTGCACTTCGGGCTGATCCCGCGCATGCACCGGGCCATCTTCGCGATGAACGAAATCCCGGAACTGGACGAGTTGATCCAAGTCGGCTTGTTCAACATCCTCGAAGAGCGGGACGTGCAGATCCGCGGCTACCCGATCAAGTTCGACCTCGATGTGCTGATCCTCTTCTCCGCGAACCCGGCCACCTTCAACCGCTCCGGCAAGGTGATCCCGCAATTGAAGGACCGCATCGGCTCAATGATCCAGACGCACTACCCCGTCGAGCGGGAACTGGGCATCCAGATCATGGAGCAGGAGGCCGGCCTCGACCTCGGCGGCGACTTCCCGGTGGCGGTGCCGTACTTCATGAAGGAGATCATCGAGCAAATCAGCGTCGGCGCCCGCAAGTCGAAGTACGTCGATCACCAGTCCGGCGTCAGCGCCCGGTTCAGCATCGCCAATTATCGCACGATGGTCGCCAGCGCCCGCCATCGGGGCGTGCGCCTCGGGGAGAAGCCGGCCGTCCCGCGCATCAGCGACTTGGGCCACCTGCCCACGTCGTCCGTCGGCAAGCTGGAATTGGACATGATGGGCTCGTCGCAAATGTCCGAGAAGCAGGTGCTGGACGCCCTGGTCGCCGAGGCGATCGGCAAGGTGTTCAAGGAATACGTGGACGCCCACGGCTTGGACGAAATCTCCGAAGTGTTCGCCAAGGGTGTGAAGATCGAAGTCGGGGACATGCTGCCGTCCGCGAAGTACGCCGAGCGGCTCAAGCGGGTGCCGAAGGCGTGGGACAAGGCGTTCGAAGTGAATGCCGGCGAGAGCGACGCGATGCGGGCCTCCTGCGTCGAGTTCGTGCTGGCCGGCCTGCACGCCACGGACCGCATCTCCCGCTCCGCCAAACACGGCCGCGTCACTTACGAGACGTAACCGATGATTTTTCGGCCTGAAGGGCCGCTTACCATAGCCCAGCCCGAAAGGGCTGGGTAAAGCACGGTCTGGGTTGTCGGTCTGAAGGACCGATTATCGGTGGCCAGTCTGGCAGGGCTTGTCTCCACAGGGGGAAAGTTTTAATCGGTCCTTCAGACCGAAAAACTATTCGGACCTCTCACCCAGCCCTTGCGGGCTGGGCTATGGTACGCGGCCCTTCAGGCCGAAAACTGGTGACCTGACAGGCGCCTGATGTACTCTTCGCCACTGTTCCAACGCACGCCGAGACTTCGAGAAAGTATTCAGAAATGAACAGAGACCAACTCGGCGGCGTGATCCACACGTACCTCGGCTACGACCCGGTGAAGTTCCCGTCGCCGACGGCCGAGCCGCCGGACTTGGCCTCGGCGGCGATGGAACACCTGCTGACCTACGGCAACACCCGGCGGCTTACCGAGGAAGAACTGGCCAACGCGGTCAGGATCGACCCGTCGCAGATCAAGGGGCTGGGGCCGAGCCTCGAAGCGATCGCGGAGATGTTGCGGGAGCGCAAGCGCAAGATTTTGGCGACCTACGAAACGGATCAGGTGCAAAAGGACGCGGCCCGAATCTTCCACGAGGCGGCGGCCGGGTACAAGCCGCCGAAAAAGCTGGCCGACCGTTTCGACAAGGCCGTGAAGGAAGAACAACTCCGCGACTTGGAGAACTTGTACTACGCCGTCGGCAACGACCGTGACCCGTTCGCCAAGTCGATCGTGTCCTTGGCCGAAAAGTTGGGGAACAAGTACGAGGTGGACGCCCTCGCCGCCAAGTACGACTTCACCGGCCGGCAATCCCTGACGGTGCCCAAGGCGATCGAGGTCAAGGAAGAACTAGAGATGATCGACAAGCTCCTCGCCCAGATCGAGGAGGCGAAGAAGACCGCCCGCGTCGGCATCATCGACATGGACGAACTGTCCGAATTCATCGACGACGCCGGCATGGACGAACTGCGGGGGCTGCAGCAGCAAATCAACGAGTATCTGCGCGACCAGGCCGAGAAGCAGGGCATCACGCCCGACCGCAAGAGCTTTCAACTCAGCCCGAAGGCATACCGGCTGTTTCAGTCGAAGTTGTTGCAGACAATCTTCGCCGACTTGGCCGCGTCCAAGACCGGCCGGCATTCGCAGGCCGTCACCGGGGAGGGGGCGGTCGAGTCCCAGCGCACGAAGGAGTACGAGTTCGGGGACTCCGTCACGCAGATGGACATCCCGGCGTCGATGGTCAACGCCATGATCCGCGGCGGGGCGGTACTGCCAGTGCGGATGCGGCCGGACGACATCGTAATCCATCGGACACAGGTGACGCCGAAGGCCGCGACCGCCGTGTTGTTGGATATGTCCGGGTCAATGCGCTACAACGAACAGTACGTCAACGTGAAGCGCATGGCCCTCGGCCTCGACGGGCTGATCCGCACGGAGTTCCCGGGGGACTTCCTTCAGTTCATCGAGATGTACACGTTCGCCAAGCCGTGCAGCGTGGCCGACCTGCCGGCCCTCATGCCCAAGCCGGTGACGCTGTACGACCCGGTCGTGCGGTTGAAGGCGGACATGAGCGACCCGACGATGAGCGAGTTGCAAATCCCGCCGCACTTCACCAACATCCAGCACGCGATGCAACTCGGCCGCAAGTTCCTGTCCCGCCAGGACACGCCCAACCGGCAGATGATTATCATCACCGACGGCCTGCCGACGGCCCACTTCGAGGGGAGCGACCTGTTCCTGCTCTACCCGCCGGATGCGCGCACGGAGAAGGCCACCATGCGGGAGGCCCTGCTGTGCGCGAAAGAGAACATCACCATCAACATTTTTCTCTTGCAGAGTTGGAACCAGACCGAGGAAGACGTCCGCTTCGCGTACCGGATGGCCCAGACGACCAAGGGCCGCGTCGTGTTCACGGCCGGCAAGGATTTGGACCGCTTCGTCGTGTGGGATTACGTGAAGCAGAAGAAGTCGATCATCGGGTGACGGCCCGTCTCCGTTTCATCAGCCGGAAGAACAGAATTCGGCCGCCGCGTTAAACCGGCGGCCGTCTACTCCCCTTTCCCTCGCCGTCTTTTCTTCCCTGGCCGTCAAGCCGTTCTACCATTCCTCAACTCGGTGAAACCCAGCCGCGACTCACGGCGGCACCTAAACTGACAAGGGAAACTCCATGACGGCCCTCGACGACATGCCCGCCTACGAACTCGACGACTCCGAATGCACGGACTTGCCGAGCGTCCTCATCGTGGACGACTCGCCGGTGTTCCGCCTGATCGTCTCCAACTTGATTAAGGCGGCCTGCGGGTTCACCACCTTCACGGCCGGCAACGGCCGCGAGGCGGCGGAATTCCTGAAGGATCAGACGCCGTCGATGGTCCTGACCGACCTCAACATGCCCGAGATGGACGGGCTGGAATTGGTCGAGTACGTCCGCGAACACCACCCGAACACGCCCATCGTCCTGATGACCGGCGACGGGTCCGAGGACACGGCGCTGTTGGCCCTGCGCAGCGGGGCGGCCAGCTACGTGCCCAAGAAGCGGCTCAAGAGCGACTTGGGAGAGATTCTTCAGCAAGTCCTCAACGCTTCCCGCACGGACCGGCGCAAGCAGCGGTTGCTCCAGAGTCTGACGCACCGGGACTCGGCGTTCAGTTTGAGCAGCGACGCCTCGATGGTCCCCTTGCTCATCGCCATGTTGCAGGAAGAACTGACGGCCACCAACATGTGCGGGGCCGCGAACCGCACCCGTATCGGCGTGGCGCTCGAAGAGGCGATGCTGAACGGCATGTACCACGGGAACTTGGGCGTCAGCAGCGAATTGAAGCAACAGGGGACGGCCTTCCACGACACGGTTGAACGGCGCCGCACGCAGGCCCCGTACGCCGGCCGTAAGCTGCATGTGCGCAGCCAACTGACGGCCGATCGCGTGACGTACACGATCCGCGACGAGGGGGCCGGCTTTGACGTGTCTTCTTTGCCGGATCCGACCGACCCGGCCAACTTGGAAAAGCCGAGCGGCCGCGGCCTGCTGCTGATCCGCTGCTTCATGGACAAGGTGACGTACAACGCGACCGGCAACGAGATTACGCTCGTCAAGAATCGGTCCGCGAAATAAGGCCGATCACGGCAGCGTGATTTCCACTTTCGCCTGCTGGCGGAGGCGAGCCAGCAACTGTTGGCGGACCTCCGTCTCGTAGCAGTCCCGCACTTCCTTGGCGATTTCCGCGTATTTGACCGCCTTGCCCGGCTTCCGCTCGGAGACGGTGATGAGGTGGCAGCCGAACTCGGTTTCGACCACCTCGCTCACCTGCCCGACCTCCAGCCCGAATGCCGTCTTGGCGTACACTTCTTCCACCTGCCACTTACGGTTGATGAACCCGATGTCGCCCCCCTTCGGGGCGCTCGGACATTGCGAGTGCAATTTGGCGGCCTCCGCGAAGGTCGTCTTCTTGGCGGCGATGTCCCCGCGGAGTTCGAGCAACTTGGCCTTGGCCTGTTGCCGCTCTTCGGCCGTTGCCTTCGTCCCGACACGGACGACGATGTGGCTGGTCCGCACCGTGGTGTCCTCGAAGAAGTCTTTGTTCTCGTCGAAATAGACCTTCAGCTTTTCTTCCGTGACTTGGCCGTCGATGTACTTGGCCAGTTGCAACATGAGCCGGAAGTTATCCTTGATTCGCTCTTCGGTGAGGCCGGCCTCCTTGAGGTACTCGGCCACCGTCTTGCCTTGGGCTTTCTGGGCCGCCTCCAGCGCGGCGAATTGCTTCTGCACCTCGGCCGGCTCGATCACCGGACCTTGTTTGGCGAGGAACTGGCGGATCAATTTTTCGTCCACCAGCACGGAGACCGTCTCCAACCGTTGCTGCCGCTTCTGCGCGGCCGTGAGCGGCGTGAGCGCCGGCGGGGCCTGAGCCAGCGCCGCCTCGACTTCTCGCA
>JAYUGD010000403.1:0-5391 GCA_043767785.1 Zavarzinella sp.
GTTTCTCGCGTCACCACCGGGCGGCAATGGCCTTGTCTTTGTTCTCGAACACCGGCACGTCTTGCGTGGCGGGGTACGTTCGGAACATCTCGACGAACTCGGACCGCAGGCGGCACACGGCCATCGTGCTGCCGAACGGCTTCAGCCACTTGCGCACGTTGGCGATCATTTCCGTGGCCGTACCGGACATCCGCTTCACGTTCTTCATGTCCAGCAAAATCTTGAGGTTGGGCCGGTTCAAGTTGTCGCGCAGTTCCCGGTTGAGCAGGGCCAGTTCGGCGTCATCGACCAAGTAAATGTCGTTGATGCGGACGATGGTGACCGCCCCGTCGCGGGAGATCCGCAGCCGGCCCTTCATGATGCCTTTTTGGGCGCTTAAGCGGTCCAGGATCGCGGCCGCCGCCGACGAGGCGTCTTGGTATTCGTTGGAGTGCAACTCCGAGTGTTCCAGCTTGTCCATGGCCGATTTGCGCTCGTCGGCCTGGTCGAGGCAGCGCAAGGCCCACTCTTCCAAATCCCGCTGGGAAAGGGCCTTCTCCCGGTACTGAACCATGAACTTGAGCGGCCCGGCTTCCAGCACGTCCCCGGAGTGGAGCGCCCACTCGACGCCCGGCTCCATGATTTCGCCGTTGATTAACGTCGCGTGCCCGCTGTCCAAGTCGCTGACGAACACCTTTTTCCCGCGGTTGACCAGCGCGCAATGGCGTTCCCCGATCCGCTCGTGGTCGGCCCGCAGTTGGCACATGGCGTCCGAGCCGATCAGGAACAGATCAACTTCGATGGGGATCGGGAAGCCCTGCTTCTTGCCCTTGGCGACGATCAAATAAAACTTCATGCCACTAACCCCATAGGGAGTTGGGGGTTACGAATCGTTGGGCGAGCATTTGTGGGGATATTAGATCGTAAGTCAAATTGGGAGAAAATGCAAGGCAATAACGCCCTCACCAAAATCTCATCCGTGGAAACGGCCGGACCCACCCCTACAAGGGGTGGGTCCGTGTTCACTTCTAGGGTCGGCGAGGCCGTCGGTTACTGCTCGTCGCCTTCCGTCACGCCCGTCTGCCGCATTTGCTCTTCGCGGTTGATGATGATCCGCGGCGTCACCATGAGCAGGATGGACCGGCCTTCGCGGCCGTAGGCCACGTTCTTGAAGAGCCGATTCACGTACGGAATCTTGCTCAACACCGGCGGGCCGTACTCGTTGCGGCCTTCGGTCATGTACTTCAGCCCGCCCATCACCACCGTCCCGCCGTCCGGCACGACCACGACCGTCTGCGTGTCGATGCTGGAGAAGCGCGGCTGTTGCAAGAACTGCGTGAACGGGGTCGGCTGGCCCTGCCCGCCGTTCTCGAACACCGGCGTAATGATCGTCGTGAGCGGCACTTGGGCCGTCCCCGAGATCAAGTTAATGAACGACTGCTGGATGTTCATGCGGACGAACCGGCGGTCGGCCGACACGACCGGCTGGACCGACAGCGTGATCCCCGGCAGGTTGCTCGTCAACGACGGCGTGGGGTTCAGCGGGCTGGTCGGCGTCTGCGTCGAGGTCCCGACCGGGAACGGGATGTTCTGCGGGGTGAACACGAGCTGGCCGCCGACGGACGTCACGCTCATCCCCGTGAGGAAGAACTGGAAGTCGTTGACGGAGATGATCGCCGCCGTCCCGTTCAGGGAGGTGATCTTCGGGGCTTGCAGGACGTTGGTCCGCGTGTCCCCTTGGGCCGCCTCCAAGAACATCTGCACCTGAATGTCGCTCAGGAACGCCAGGCCCAGCGAGAGGCCGCCGTCCGCGAACGAGTTCGTGAACCCGCCGAACGGGGGGACCGCCTTGTTGAAGCTGGTCGCCCGGATCGGGATGTCCAAGTCCGGCGTCGGCACGCCCGGCAGTTGCAGCCCGACCACGTTGCCGCTGTAATTCCGGTTGTTCACCGAGCCGGTCCTCGTGCCCGGCCCGCTGGTGTTCGACGAGGCGTTCGTGCGGACTCCCATGGCGAAGTCCACGCCGATCCGCTCGTAGAAGGTTTCGCCGAGGGCGACGACCTTCACTTCGATGGACACTTCCAAGTCTTGCAGCTTGCGGAGGGACTCCAACAGCCTCTCGACTTCCTCGATCACTTCCGGCGACTGGTTGATGACCATCGCCAAGCCGAGCGGGAAGTACTCGATGGTCCCCTCGCCGCCTTGTTGCATCCAACTGTCCGGCTTGATCGTCGTCGTGATGAGCCGGATCAGTTCCCGCTCCAGCGTGTTGTTGTGCCCAATGCTGTTGGAGGACGCCCCGCCGTCGAGCGGCTTGCTCGACAAGCGGCCCGCCGCCCCCGTGACGCCGTTCTCACTGACGGGCGTCCCGCCGGACAGGGCGGCCCCGGCGCTCCGCAGCGACGTGTTGCCGCCGTTCATGCTCTGCCGGCCGCGGCCCGGCTGCCCGGCCAACAGGGCTTCGGGCAGGGACAGGCCCGGCTCGGCCCCGAAGTTCGGGGCCGGGATCACCAAGTCGCCGACCGGGATGGACCGCACGGTCTGCCGGCCCGACGCGCCCTTCGGCGTCGTGACGCGGATCGCCTCGTTCTCGATCAAGTGCTTCAGGCCGGCCTGCTGGCAGATGATGTTGAGCGCGGACTTCAGGGACACGTTCTCCAGCTTGGCCGTGATCGACTGCTTGGCGTCGATGTTCCCTTCCTTCATGCTGCGCGTGTCCAAGTCGAAGTTGATCTTGGTCACGGTGGACAGGTGTTCGACGACGCTGTCCAGCGACATGGCGTTGAAGTTCACGCTGACCGGCGTGTTCATCTTCCGCTCGATCTCCTTGTCCTTCTCCGAGCGGTGGCGTTGGACGCCGATGCCGGGCGAGTAATCGGCCCGCTTCAACAAGCGGTCCTTCGTGTCCGGGTCGTTCGTCACCACCAACGGGTTCTTGCCGGTGACGTTCGGGCGCTCGAACCACTCTTGGCCCATATTGAAGTTGGACTCTTCTTGTTCCGCCTTCGCCGTCGAAAACTGCTCCTTCCGCATCAGCGTCTTGATCATCTTCTGGGCGGCGTTCACGGACGGGTCGTCGGAGTCGATGGCTTGGGCCTTCTGGACTTGGGCGTACGCTTCCTTGTACTTCCCCTCGTCCATCAGCTTGCCGGACGCCTTCATCAGCTTGGCGACCTCTTCCTGACTCTTCTGCCGGAAGAGGGCTTCCTGCGTCATCTCGGCCTTGATGCCGGTGCGGTCGCCCCGCTCCTTCGTGAGGAAGTCCGTCTGGTGCTTGAGGATCTTGAGCCGCTCGACGCGGGCCTCGATGGGCCGGACGAGCATGTTCTGCTTGCCGGCGTCGAGGGTCGTGCCGCGGACTTCGGCGACGAAGTTCTGCAGGTCTTGCAGGGCCGCGTCCGTCTCGCCCTTGCCGAAGCGGGCGGTGGCTTCGCTCTCCACCTTCAGCCCCTGTGTGCGGAGCTTTTGGAACTGCACGTGCGCCATGGCTTCTTGTTGCTTCAGCATGCTGTCCGCGCCGATGCGCGGCGTCGGGACGGCCCCCGTCAATTCGCCGACGGCCGGCGGCGTGACGGCCTTCGGCGCCAGCGCCGTCTTGTCGTCGAGTCCGCTCGCCGGGACGACGGCCGAGTCCTTCATCGCCTTCTGGCGGTTGGCCGCGACGCCCATCGAGTCGGCCAGTTGCGAGCGATTTTTGGCATTCAGGAGTGTGGGATCGACCTGTTGGAAGATCGCCAGCGCCGACGAGTAATTGTTGGCGTTCATCGCCGCCATGCCGTTCTCGAACGCCCGGCGGGCGTTGAGCATCTTCCGATCCGACTCCTCGGCCTCGATGGTGTTCAGCAGGTTCGCGGCTTCTTCCTTGGCCGCGTACGGCCCGTTGATGACCTCGATCACCAACTTGCGGGCCGCGTCCGGGTTGTCCTTGCGGAGTTCCAACCGGGCTGCGTCCAATAGTTCACGGCCGCGCTCGTCGTTTTTGGCCACCAGCGGCTTCGGCGCCGCCTCCGGCGTGACAATCGGGACGGGAGCCATCCGCGGGGCGGGCACGGCCACGGGGGCCGGCGCCAGAGCCGGGTCGCCCATCGGCGCCGGGCTGATGACCGCGACCGCCGGGGTGACGGCCATCGGCTGTTCGATGCCGGCGACCGGGCGAAGGGACGAGACCGGCGTCCCGGGGGTCGGGCCGAGGGGCGGCAAGACAATGCCCATGGCCACGTCGTCCGCGCCGGGCTTCGTCGCGACGGGCTTCGCCGCGACGGTCGGCTTGACCGGATTGAGGGAAGCCTTCACGTCCGTGATCGGCCCCGCGTCCAAGTTCATGGCCGCCGCGAGTTGACCGGCCTGGTCCAACTTGGCCTTGGCCGTTTCCGGGTCCTTGCGGGCGATGCTGCTCTTGGACTCCGCGCACAGCGTGTTAATCTTGCGCTGGGCCAAGCTGTTGAGGCGGCTCAGTTCGCTCTCCGGCGAATCCTCGTCCTTGGTGAACGTGGCGTTCAGCTTGCTCGCCTGGACGAGTTTTTCCTTGGCGGCCGGATAGTTGATGGCCACCTTCAGCGCGGAAGCTTCTTTGATAAGGGCGACGGCGCGCGCCTTGTTGGCCGCGTCGTTGACGGGCGCCTTCGGGTCGCGGACGACCGGCTTGGCGGCGTCCGGCGTCGGCTTCTTGCCGGTGCGGGCGTCGGCCGTTTGGCCGTCGGTGACTTTCGGGGCGGACAGGCGTTCCTTGTCCTTGATCTTGCGGCAGTCCGCGATGATCTCTTCCGGGCGGTCGCCGAAGTCCCACACGCTGTACGGGCCGTGAAGCTTGCCGGCCTGCCGGGCCTTCTCTTCGGCCGTCATCAGGTTGGTGAGGCGTTCCGTCTTGTCGGCGGCCTTCCGTTCCAAGAGCGTCTTGGCGTCGGCCAAGAGCTTTTCGGCCTGCCGTTGGTCGCGCTTGGTCTTCGCCTTCTGGATGTCCTTTTGGACCGAGGCGGGCGTGTCGTCGAACAGGCCCCAGCGGACGGCGCCTTCGTTGGCCTGGGCCATCGTGGCGAAGTCCTGGGCCTTGTCGAGGTCGCCGGATTCGAGCGACTGCTTGGCCATGCCGACCAAGCGGCGCGGGTCCGTCGTCGCCGGCTTGGCGGCCCCGGCCGGCTTCGCCCCGCTCTTCTTGGCGATGTCCGCCAACAGGTCTTCGGGCGTGTCGTCGAAGAACTGGGCCGGGGCGCGCAGGACGCGGGCCTTCTCGGCCAGCTCCTTGGCCTTGCCGAAGTTCTTCGCGTCGTACGCCTCGCGGGCCTGCCGCATCAGGTCGCGGGCCTCGTCGCCCTTGACGACGGAGGCCGGCTTGTCTTCGGCGGCCGCCCGCCCGTTGAGGCCGAGGGCCACCGTGCCCAGACCCGTGAGGCCCGGGACGAGCATTAAGCCCGC
>JAYUGD010000404.1:0-1844 GCA_043767785.1 Zavarzinella sp.
TGTAGCCCGTGGGTGAGGCTTTGCGAACCCCGGGAAAACGGCGCCGCCCCAAGAATTTGTACCTCACCTCTTCCCCGCCTCCCGCACGGCGAACAGTACCGGGGCCTCGCCCCGGAAGCCCAACTCTTGCGTCCCCTGTCCCGCTTCGACGACGACCGTTAGTTCGTGCTTCCCGGTTGCGGACGCCGTGACCGCCATGAGCCGGTATTCGACGGGCAGGCCGGTCAGGTCCGGCGTCACGCCCCCGTGTGTGACAAACGCGACGGCAAAGGGGTTTTCCGCGGCCCCGGCGTACTTCCCGCGCACGGTCAGCCGTTGCTGGGCGCCGCTGGCATTCAGCACTTTCACCACCGCGAACTGGCGTTGGCCGCGCCCAAGCGTCGCCTCAGCCGGGCCGCGGGCAAGTTTCACCCGTCCTTCCGGGTTGATGCTCACCACCAAGAGGGCGTGATTGCCGAGGGCGTCGTGAATCGCCTCCGCATCATCCGTGCGCAGCGCCTTGACGGTTTCGGCCGGCAACGGCTGCCCGAGGGCCGCGAGGGCCGCTTCGACTTGGGCGGCGTTCTTGGCCAGCGGGCTCGGCGTCGGGTCGTCGGCTGAGATGGGGACGGTCAGCGCCAGCCACACAAGGGCCATTCGGTATTCGCCCATGACGATCCCACTTTCTGATTGCTTTCCCGCCGTCCACGAATCATACTCCACGTCTGATCGCTACGCGAGGAACAACCGATGATGCGCTCTCTCCCCCTCTGGGTCTTTCTGGTCACGACCGGGCAGCTGCTCGCCGACGAGGCGGCGTGGCCCGTGGTCAAGGATGTCGAAGCCCAACCGCTGTTGGCCCAAGCAAAGCGCCTCGACCAGGCGATGGCCACGATCGGGCAGCCGTTGCCGGACGCGGTCCGCAAGGCGATTGCCGACATGAAGGCCGACGACCCGACCGGGCCGGCGATGCTCCAAAAGCTCCTCGACCCACTCTGCCTCGCGGCCGTCGAAATCGGGGACAAGGGCGTGGAGCGCGTGGCGCCCGCCGCCGGCAAGCACGAATTGCTGGAACAAGGTTGGCGAATCTCGTTGGTGAAGGTGGTCAACAACTCGGGCACGACTCTCGCGTTGAAAGCCGACAGCCCCAGCGCCCGACCCGTGCCCGGCGGGCCGAAAGACGAGGTGGCCGAGCGGTGGTTAAGTATCGTGCCCTACGCCGCCCAACCGTTGTTGTCGAGTCTCAGCGGGCTTGGTTTGGAGTACACGGCCTTGCAAGTGTACAGCCGGGACGCGGGGGCGAAGACGGCCGAACTCACGTTCCGCGTCGAGAAAGCGGTAATGCCGAAAATGGATAAGCCGGACCCGAAGATGACGACCGCCTCCGCCAAGTTTTCATTCGATGCCAAGACGTCAATCCCGGTCACGTTCCAAGTGAGCGAGTTTGACGGGACACCCACGATGGCGGCTTTCCTCATCCGCGACGCGGCCGGGCGGGTTTACCCCGCGCAAGCCAAACGGCTCGCCCCGGACTTCTTCTTCCAACAACAAGTGTACCGGGCCACGGGGGAAACCGTTCGACTGCCGGCCGGGAAGTACAGCGTGCGATGTTCTCGCGGGCCGGAGTCCGTCCCCGAGACGAAGGAGCTGGTCGTCGCGGACAAGCCGGTGAACTTCCGCTACGCCGTGAATCGGTGGATTGACCCGTCGAAGACGAGTTGGTTCAGCGGGGACCACCACATCCACGCGGCGGGCTGCCTGCACTACGAGAACCCGACCGAGGGCGTGGAACCCGCCGACATGATGCGGCACATCTTGGGCGAAGACCTGAAAGTCGGCTGCTGCCTGACGTGGGGGCCGTGCTT
>JAYUGD010000405.1:0-5387 GCA_043767785.1 Zavarzinella sp.
CTTGCTTGCGACTCATCCTTGGGTCTCCGAACGGTGGTTTTCCTGCAACCCCTTTTACCCAAATTCCCCGGACCGCACCAGAGAAGTTGGTTACACCCCCACGAATTCGCCAAATCGGTCGCGCGCAATGGCAGAGTGGCTGGCAGGGCTTCACAATTCTTTCACAATTAATCCGACCGTCGCGGTCTTCCGCATTGAGCATGCCGAACCGGACGACGGGCTGAAACGCCCAGAACTGGCAGTCTTCGGGGGCGATCCGGTAGCCCGCCGTCAGGGTCACTGGCTCCTCGGCCTCCACGGTTGCCCCGGCGGTGATCCACTTGCTCAGGAGGTCGAGTTCAGAAGCGGTCAGTTTCTTTTTGCCCGGCGGCATGGCCCCGGAGCGGACCTTTTCAATCAGAAGACTCACGCCCTGTGGCGACGCGGTCATTTTTTTGCTGGTATTCCGCCGGCCGGGAGGGTACCTTCTAAATAGTCCTCACCCGCCGATGATCCTCCCGCCGCCGACCTTCTCCCCGCAGTCTCCATGAAGTTTCTTACCGGCCTCCTCTTTGGCCTCTCGTTCATTCCGACGCCGGCATTCGCGGACGACACTCTTCGTGAGGTGATCGACCGCGAACTGGCGGCCGTTTGGAAAACGAAGAATATCGCCCCGGCCCCCACGTCCGCCGACGCCGAATTCCTGCGTCGTGTTTACTTGGACGTGGTCGGCACGATCCCGAGCCAAGAGGAAGCCAAAAATTTTCTCGCGGACCCCAATGCGGCCAAGCGGGGAAAGTTGGTCGATCAACTCCTTGCCGACCCGCGCTTTGCCACGGCTCAAGCGGACGTGTGGGACTTGGCGCTCTTTGGCCGGAACCCGGGGAACGCCGACGCGACCCGCAAGCGGGACGGCTTCAGAAATTGGCTGGCCAAACAATTTGCCGACGGCGTTTCTTATGACCGCGTGGTGAAGGAACTCCTGCTCGGAGAGCAACCCGGCAGCGAGATGTTCCAAGTCCAATTCCGCGGCCAGCCCGAGGAGGCTGCCGTTGTCGTCAGCCGCCTCTTTCTCGGCACGCAACTGCAATGCGCCCGATGCCACGACCACCCGTTCGACCGCTGGACGCAAAAAGACTTCTACGGCTTGGCGGGCTTCTTCGTGCGCGTTGTCGTGCAGGAAACGAGTGCGGGCAACGTCAAGGCGTACACGCTCGGTGAAAAGTCCTCGGGCGAAGTGCTGTTCAGCGGGGCGGCGAAGGATCAGGCCCCCGGCAAGAAGGGGGACCCGGTGAAGCCGAAGTTCCTAGGCGGGCCGGAACTGACGGAGCCGCCGACGCCGAAGGATTTCAAGGAGCCGGCCGCCCCGAAGAACGGCGAGAAGATGCCGAGGCCCGCGTTTTCCCGCAAGGAGAAATTCGCCGCGTGGGTGTCCGCCGCGGACAACCCCTATCTGGCCAGGGCGGCCGTCAACCGAGTGTGGGCACAGTTCATGGGCCGCGGCCTCGTCCACCCGGCGGACGACTTCACCGAGCAGAATTCCCCGTCGCACCCGGCGCTGTTGAAGGCCCTCGCGGCCGGCTTCACGGCCCACCAGTTCGACCTCAAATGGCTGATCCGAGAGATCGTGAACAGTCGGGCGTACCAGTTGGCGGGCACGGGGCCGGTGAAGGAGGCATTGCCCACGTCGTTTGAGCGGGCGCGGGTGCGGCCGCTGTCGGCAGAGGAGATCGTGACCGCGATGCGTAAGGCGACGAATTACGATGTCGATGCGAAAACACCCGCCAGTTTGGGGACCGTCGGCGGCGAATACTTCCTGCGCTACTTCGGCGAGCCGACCAACGGCTTGGGCGAGTTCCAAGGGTCGCTTTCCGAACACTTGTTCGTGAACAACGGCGAACACGTCCGCGCGTTCGTCCGCCGCAAGAAGGGCAACCTCGCCGATCAATTGATGACTTCGGCCGACCCGTGGGAACAGAAGGTCGATCGCCTGTTCCTTTCCGTGTTAAGCCGCCCGCCGAAGCCGGCCGAGTCGGCCAAGTTCTCCGAGTATCTGAACAGTGACCCGAAGCCGGAGCCGCGTCTCGAAGACGCCATCTGGGCGCTGTTGAACAGCAGTGAGTTCCGCTTTAACCATTGATCCGTTTTTGTCCGCATTCTTGGTGGTGACCAATGACTCCACACACATACCACTCGCACACGTCCCGCCGGGCCTTCATGAAGGCCGTGACCGTCACCGGGACGGGGCTGGTGTTGCCGAACTGGGGGGCGTTGGCCCAAGCGCGCAGCGCCACGGAAGCGGCGCTCAAGAACAAGAAGCGCTGCATCATGCTCTGGATGAACGGCGGCGCCAGTCAGATCGACACGTTCGACATGAAGCCCGGCCGCCCGACCGGCGGACTGTTCCGCCCGGTCGCGTCGAAAGTCCCCGGCATGCCGGTGTGCGAATACTTGCCGAAAGTCGCGGGCGTGGCCGACAAGTTGGCGGTCATCCGCAGCATGAAGACGCAATCCCCCGACCACCCGGACGGGATTTATCACATGCACACCTGCTACAAGATGAGCGAGCGGACGCCGCACCCGGAGATCGGGGCGGTGGTCGCCAAGTACAACGGCAACCCGGATTCCGACCTGCCGAGTTTCGTCCGCATGGGTTCGACGGGCAACGGCGGCGCCGGCTACCTCGGGCCGCTCTACGAGCCGTTCGGTATCGGCCGCGACGGCAAACTCGGGTCGTTCACGTCGCCGTATCTCCCCGAGGAGGGAGACAAGAAGCGGGCCGACCTGTTCCGGTTCGTCGAGGGCGAATTCGCCGCCGACCACAAGGCCGACCCGTTTGCCTCGCACCGCACGGCCAAGGAGCGGGCGTGGCGGTTGTTGCGGGCCAAGAGCGTCTTCGACTCATCGAAAGATTGGCCGGCGGCGAAGGCGCGGTACGGCGACACTGAGTTCGGCCGCGGCTGTTTCATGGCCCGCAAGCTGATCGAGGCCGGCGTGCCGTTCGTGGAAGTCGGGCAGGAGAATTACGACAGTCACGCGGACAACTTCGTCTGCCACAAGGCGAACATGCAAGTCCTCGACCCCGCGTGGAGCGGCTTATTACTCGACTTGGACGAACGCGGCTTGTTGCAAGACACGTTGGTCATCTGGATGGGCGAAGTCGGCCGCACGCCGCAGATCAACAACCGGGCCGGCCGGGACCACTTCATCCGGGCGTGGACGGTCGTGCTGGCGGGCGGCGGCATCAAGGGGGGCCACGTCTACGGCTCGACCGACATCGACGGCAAGGAAGTGAAAGACAACCCGGTGAGCGAGGGGGACTTGTTCGCCACGATCTACACGGCCCTCGGCATCAACGCTCGGGCAAAACATTATCACGGCGTCCGGCCCGTCTGGCTGACGCCGGAGGGGACCGGCCCCGTCAAGGAACTGATTGGTTGATCGCAAACCGGGGGCGACTGATGGCCGATCTCTCCAAACCGTCAATGGCGTGGAACCTCACGTGGGACGCCGACTGGGTGTCGGCCGTGACGTTCCTCGGCTCGTCGCGTCGTGTCGCGGCGGGGAACAACCTCGGGCAGATTCTCCTCTGGGAACTGCCCCCGAAGTCCGGCGGCGACCCGCCGAAGCCGGTGGCGCGGCTCGACGGCCACACCAACGTGATTTCCCATTTGACGGCCACGCCGGACGGCAAAACCCTCATCTCGGCGAGTTATGATCACACCGTCCGCTTCTGGGACATCCCCGAGACGTTGCCCGCCGCCGCAGAGCCGGTGCTGTTGAACGCCCGCACCATAGAGGACACCACGCGCCGCAAGTCCAACGGGGCGAAAGTGCCGCCCCCCATCGAAGCGAAAGTGGCCGTGCTGAAATCGGCCCGGACCTTCGCCGGCCACAAAGAATGGGTTGTCTCGCTGGAACTCTCCCGCGACGCCAAGACGTTCATCAGCGGTGACGACGGCGGCCACGTGTTGATCTGGGACCGCGACACCATGACCGTCGGCAAGAAATGGCAGGTGAAGGGGTGGGCCAACGCCGTGGCCTTGTCGCCGGACGGGAAGCAGGCGTGCGTGAGTGAACGGTATCCGCTGGTGTTCGACTCCGGCCGGCACGCCGCCGTCAAGGTGTGGGACGCGACGACGGCCGAAGTCTCCAAGGACTTGTCCGCCGACTACAAGGGGATGCACTTCGCGGCGGCGGCCTACTCTCCCGACGGGTCGCTTCTAGCCGTCGGCCGCGGCGGCGAACTCGACGGCACGAATGGCTCGGTGACGTTGATCGACCCGGCGACGGGGAAGAAACTCCGGACACTGGCGCCGGGCCACCTGAACGGACTCACCGACTTGGCGTTCCACCCGGACGGCAAGCACATCGCCTCGGCCGGCCGTGACACGGTCGTCCGTGTCTGGGAGACGGCCTCGGGCAAACTCGTCTCCGAACTCGGTAAACCCCGCGGTGGGCAGTTCAAGGACTGGATTTGCGCCGTGGCCTGGTCCGGCGATGGCGGTTGGCTGGCGGCCGGCGACATGGCCGGGGCGGTGCAAATCTGGTCCTTCCCGGCGTGATGTCAACTCACTCAGGACTTGAGTTTCTGAATGGCCCCGCGCATCTCGCCTTTCGCGCCGTCGTCGGTCTCCTCCTTGAGGGCTTTCTCCAACACGGGGAGCGAGTGGGGGTCGCCTGTATTGCCGAGCGCGCGGGCGATGTAGCCGCGGCGGTGCCCGTCGGTCTCCTTCGGCAATATCGCCGCGATCTCGGGGGCCGCCGCCTTGGCGGGGAGGCCGATCATGCCCAAGGCATGGGCCGCTTTCATGCGCACCAGCGGCTCGTCGTGATGAAGGAACTTCTGCAGGGCGGCGATTTGGCCGGGCACGTCTTTGTTCAGCATGGCCAGCGCCCCGAGGGCCACGGTCCGCGTCACGGGGTCTTCGTCCCCGGCCGCCGCCGCGAGCAGCGGCTTGTCGGCGTCGTGATTGTCCGGCAGGGCCTTGCCGATGCGGCCCAGCGCCCGGGCCGCCGTCTCCCGCGCCTCCTTGAACTTGTCGTGGCCCAGCTGGGCGACCAGCGCCGGGATGGCCGCTTCGGCCTTGGCGCCCATGTTGCCGACCGCCGTCGCGGCCGTGGCGCGGACTTCGTCGTCCGGGTCTTTCAGGCCCGCTTGCATTTCCACGACCAAATGGGCCGAGAGGTCGGAGTGGATGAGATGTTTGATCGCGTCGCGCCGGACTTCGACCTTGGGGCTTTTCAAGTCGGCGCGGGCTTTGTCCAACTGGTCGGCCGTCGGCTCGGCCCCGAGGCACGCGGCCAATAATACGAATGTGACGTTCATCAATGTGTCCTACATGAGAGAGAAGGTGGCGAGCGTTGGGGTGATCTCGCCGGCGGGGGGTGGGTATTGGTCGTTATAC
>JAYUGD010000406.1:0-14210 GCA_043767785.1 Zavarzinella sp.
CCGAGCGGCCAGACCGTCCGGCTGATGCTCGCGGACGACTCGACCGACACGCTCGTCGCCACCGGCGCCCCGCCGAACGACACCCTGGCCAACCTGACCGACACGATCTTCGCCGACGACGACCCCAACACGACGGCCGACGACAACAACACCACGATCGCCGGCGACGACGTGTTCGGCCCGCCGTACACGCACACGTACCTGCCCGTGGACCCACTGAACATCTATTTCGGCAGCCGCATCGACGGCACGTGGACGCTGACCGTCATCGACAGCAAGGCCGGCAGCCAAGGGACCTTGGACCAGTGGGACCTCACGATCGAGAAGACGATGCCCGTGGAGACCATCGTCCGCGGGAACTTCTTCGACCAAAACAACAACGGCAAGCAGGCCGAGCCGGTCGAGGACCTGTTCTCCGTCCCGACGGCCGTGGACAACCACCCGTTCGTCTTGCCGTACGCCCCCGAGGCCAAGCCGATCACCGTGACCGGGCCGCGCGTCGTCGGGTCCCGGCCGATCACCCAGGACCAGACGGACGACAACCTCGTCCTGAACAGCACGACCGCGTCCTTGGACGTGGCGTTCGACCGCACGATCAACGCCACGACGTTCACGCCCGCCGACGTCCTGCGCTTCATCGGGCCGGCCGGCGACCTGCCCGTCGGCGCCGTCACCGTCACCCCGGTCACGGCCCTGAACGGCACGGCGCTGGCCGCCAACACGAACTCCCGGTTCTTCCGCATCGGGTTCGCCAGCCAGAAGCTGCCGGGCACGTACCAGATCCAACTGTCGGCCGACATCGCGGACACGAACGGCACGAAGATGGACCCGGACACGAACGCCGGCGTCAACGTCCTCGTCGGCTCGTCCAGCGACACGGCCACGACGGACATCGCCTACGGCGGCGTCTTCGGGTCGGCCCCCGGCGTGCCCAACGCGAATGTGGCAATCGCGGGCAATAGCATCGTGACCATCAACCTGAACGTCGGCGGGGCCGGGTACTTGGTGAACAAGGCCCTCGCCAACGTCAGCGTGTCCGTCCCCAGCGGCGGCAACCTCCGCGACTTGGAGGCCCGCCTGATCTCCCCGGACGGGTCGCGGTCCGTCCTGCTGTTCAACAATTCCCCGAAGACCGGGGTGAACACGACCGCCACGAACGTGACGTTCACGGACCAATCCATTACGGACACCGGGGCGTCCGTCAGCCCGGTGCAGACCGGGTTCGCCACCGACGGGTTCAACAACCCGATCACCCCGCTGGCCCAGCTCAACGGCACGCGGTCGAACGGGGCGTGGCAACTCGTCATCCGCAACAAGGGGACGGCGACGGCCACGGTGTCCAAGTTCGCCCTCACCCTGACCAAGCCCGTCTTGGGCAGCGGCGTCGGGGACGCCATCGCGGACCAGACCTCCGTCGCGTTCCGCGTCTTCCAGGCCGACGGGGCCGTGGACACGGCCAAGGGCAACCTGAACACGTCCGGCCCGGACGGCAACACGCCCGTCCCGTCGCCGACGGGCGGTAACCCGATCGACACCACGACTAACGGCCGCGTCAGCCAACTCCAGTCCGACGCGGCCGACCCGTCCGGCAACACCGTGTACGCCGCCGGGGCGTCCGGCGGCCTGTGGCGGACCACGAACTTCCTGACCCGCGACAGTGTCGGCCCGACGTGGGTGCCGCTGACGGACTTCGGGCCCAACGAAGTCGTCCGCGACCCGATCACCGGGGCGATCACCCGCTACGGGTCGGCCATCAACATCGGCACGTTCACGCTGTTCAACGAGACCGGCGACCCGAAAGACACGAAGATCATGGTCGGGACGGGGTCGAACGCCCTGAACGTCATCGACGGCGGCCAAGACAACAACCGGTACGACGGCGTCGGCTTCCTGTACTCCGAAGACGCCGGCAAGACCTGGAACGTGCTGGACAGCAGGTTGAATACCACCCAACCCATCGGCGGCGTCCCGGACGGCGTGTATACGCCGGTGGGCGACGCCCAGCGGGACCACATGTTCGTCGGGACGGTCATCAACAAGATCGTCTTCGAGAAGAAGGTCGTCGCCAACGCGAACCTGCCGATCATCTACGCGGCCGTCGGCCAAGGGTCCACGCTGGCCGCCGACAAGATGGCCGGCCTGTGGCGCAGCGTGAACGGCGGCCGGTCGTGGAAGCAGATCATGAACGATGTCACGCCCACCAACGGGCGGCTCGACCTCAGGGGCAAGGAAGTGACCGACTTCGCCATCGGCGAGGGGAGCGCCCTGGGCAACACGTTCAACCGGCCGACCATCGGGTACGTGGCCGTCCAGGGGTTCGGCATTTACGAGACGGACAACCTGGACTCGCCGTCCGTCGATTCCATCACGTTCGACCTGATGGTTGGCGGTAACGGCCGGCCGACGGTCAACCCGACGCTCACCGTCCCCGCCCCGTTCACCCCGAACGGGGCCAAGGGCCGCATCCAACTGGTGACCCCGCAGTACATATTCGGGGACGCGCTGGCGAACAACTACTACAAGCAGTGGCTGGTCGCCGCCGTGTCCGCCCCGGGCGGGAAGCTGGACGGCGTGTACGTGACCAAGGACCAGGGGGCCAACTGGACCCGGCTGAACCTGAACGCCAACGGCGGGTTCGCCGACACCGGGGTGGACATCGAGCTGGCGAACCTCCCGCAGGAGGACGACTACTTCTCCGACCGGGGGACCGCCCACTCCATCGCCCTGGCCATGGACCCGACGGACCCGAACATCCTGTACGTCGGGGCCGACCGGCTCATCCGCGTGGACATGACGCTGATCAACGACCCGTTCAAGCTGCAGGAGTACAGCCACCGCGACGCGACCGGCGGCGTGTACACCACGACGACGAACGCGAACAACGACCCGACGAATTCCGGCGGCGGCCTGGTCGGCCCGGACGCCGTGGACACGACGCGCGGCGCCCCGGGCCTGAACAGCGTGACGCCGATCAACGACGTGTACGACGCCGACCTGCGGGCGACGCGCCGCCGGGTGTGGAACTTCACGAACCTGAAGTTCAACCCGTACGAGCCGTTCCTGAGCAACACGACGATCTTCACGTCGAACATCACGTCGTTCGAGAACAACGGGAACGACGTGCTGTGGGTGGACCCGGCCGTCCGCCGGTTCGACAAGTCGGCGACGAAGACCAGCCCCGAGTACAGCAACGACTTCGACTGGGTCAGCAGCATCATCACGACCGTGGACCCGCTCACCGGCCGGGCCCGCGTGCTGTGGGGCCACGACGAGGGGGTCGGCACGTTCGTCGCGACCGCGGACGGCTCGCTCGACCGCGTGGACGGGTTCGACCAGCGCGACGTGAACCTGACCCTCGGCCCGACCGTGGCCACCGACACGGCGCGGGAGACGAACCTCCAGATCGAAGGGTCGCGCAACGGCAACATGACCGTCGCCCGCCTCTACTCCGGCGACGCCCAGCCGAGCCTGCTGGCCGCCAGCATCTCCCAGTCCCTGCTCTTGGGCGCCGCCCGCCGGGCCGGGGACGTCTACACATCCGGCGAGGCCATCCTCGCGGACGGCGAGACGTCGTGGGGCGACGACGGCCGCGGCGGCCGGGCCAATTGGGTCCAGGCCGACCAGACCGGCACGGGGGACGTGTACATCCTCCGGCGCATCAACGACCTCTTCCGCAACGGCGACCCGACGCAGGACTTCTTCCAAGTCCAGAAGCAGGGCGGCGTCCCGATCAGCCGCACGAACGGCCTGTTCATCGGCGACGTCGTCGCGGGCTTCTCCGCGGACGACGACGCCCACGGCCGTGGCCAGTGGCAGAATTCCTCCCGCCGGTTCAACGTCAACCCGATCGACCCGAACGGCATCCTCATGGGGTCCACTGTCGGCCGCCTGTTCGGCACGTTCGACCAAGGGAAAAACTGGTACGTGGCGGCCGACCCGACCGACCTGGACGGCACCTACGTGAAGGCTCCGGCCTTCGGGGCCCCGGTCCTGACCATCCCCGGCGACCCGCCGGCCGGCCTCAGCAAGTACCTGTACGCCGGGACGGAGGGGGGCAACATCTACGTCCGCACCGGGAACGACTTGGCCCCGACCTGGAAGAAAATCACCACCGCGTTGGACTTGTCCACGCTCGACGGCGGCCCGATCCTCAAGCTCCAGCCCAGCCCGACGCGCGGCAGCAACGCCTTGTACGCCGTCACCGAGGCGCACGTCTACTACATGGCCGACTGGACGTCGACCGACCCGCTCGTGAACTCGTGGAAGGACGTCACCGGGAACCTGTTCACGCTCACGCACAAGGCGTTCGACGGCGCCTACGGCCTGAACGGCAACTTCGAGACCACGCTGGTGCGGCGCCTGTCGTCCATCGCGGTCGACTGGCGGCCGTTTACGGCCCCGACGCCCGGCCTGCCCGTCCTGTACGCGGCCGGGGACGCCGGCGTGTTCCGGTCACTGGACAACGGGACGACGTGGACGCGCTTTACCGGCACGGCCACCGGCGCCGCCGCCGACGGCGGCGGCCTGCCGGTCGCCAAGGTGTCCGACATCGACTTGGTCTTGGGCAACATCACCCCGGCCACCGGCCGCACGAATTCGGCCGGGTCGCCGGACGCCCTCGTGGTCACGACGGTCGGCCGCGGCATGTGGACCCTGGCGCTCGGCAAGCCGGCCGGCATCTCCGGGCCGAAGGTCGTCCCGGAGAAGGTGTCGCCGCTCACCCCGGTCGGCGTGCCGTTCTCGTCCGTCACGGTCGAGTTCGACGGGTACATCAACACCGCGTCCTTCACCCCGTCCGACGTGACGATCACCGGCCCGAACGGCCCGGTGATGGTCACGGGCGTGACGGACATCGCCGTGGCGGACCCGGTGACGCACATCAACCTGCACAACCGGTTCCGGATCGACTTCGTCCCGCAGAATACGGACGGCACGTACACGATCACCGTCGGCCCGAACATCACGGACGCCGGCGGCACGAAGATGAACCAGGACGGGGACGGCATCAACGGCGAGCCGGTCACCCCCACCTCGATCGGGGACGCCTTCCGGTTCAACGTCGTGGTCGGCAGCACCGACGTCTCGGACTTCATCCACGACTCGTACCTAGAGTTGCTGGGCCGGTCCGAGACGAGCGCCGAGGCCATTCTGAAGTCCCCGGCCTTGGAGAAGGCCCGGTACACGGCCCTGGCCGTCGTCGTCAAGGAACTGCTCACCGGGTACGACCCGGTGACGAAGTCCTACGCGGTCGGCGCCGACACGGCCCGCCGGCAGTTGCTGTACCGGCTGTACAACAACAGCGCCCCGGCCGGGACGGAAGTCGGCAACTTCCTGCCGACCGGGCCGACCAGCCCGGCCAGCGCCAACGACCCGCTCATCGACGCCCTGATCGCCGACCTGCGGGCCAACCGGAAGACGCCGGAGACGATCACCATCGACATCCTGTCCGGGGTGGATTACTTCGCCAAGGCGGGGACGTCGACGGAAACGGTCCCCACCCCGGCGGGGATCTTCCTGACGAACCTGTACCGCGACTTGTTCCCGAACTTGACCATCGACCCGATCAAGGATCTGACGACGACGACGCTGAACAAGCAACTGGGCCAGGCGGGCACCGCGACGGGCCGCAAGGCCCTCGTCACCGCCTTGGTGAACGGCGGGCCGAACACCGTGGTGTACGACGACGACGGCGTCGGCGTCGGCAGCACCGTGTTGAAGCGGACGGACTACCGCACCAACTTCGTGGCCTTGGCCTACCAGCAGGTGCTGGGCCGCTTGCCGCTCGCCACCGCCACCGCGGCGGGCAAGGCGGACCGGGCGTTCGCGGCGGCCGTCCGGGCGGCCATCGCCGTGCGGGGGGTCAACGGGACGAGCGGGACGGAAAACGCGTACGCCCGGCTGTTGACGACCAAGGAGTTCTTCACCCTCCAGCGGCAGGCCGAGCCGCTCGGCAGTGACGAGACCGCCGACGCCGGGGCGCACACGGACCGGTCGTGGGTGGAAGGGGTCATCGCCGAGCGGTACTTCGGGACGCCGGTCGTCTACACGAACTCGACGCCCCCGCCCGCGATGATCACCCTGTACTCGACCGACCTCCAGCGGGACACGTTCAGCGCCAAGATCCTGAACAACGCCACCTTCCTGACGGCCCGGCGGAACTTCGTGCGTGCCCTCACGCTGGGGACCGAGTACCGGACGATCCAGGTGCAGAAGTACTTCAACCAAGTCCTCGGCCGGGCGGCGGCCGACGCCGAAGTGAAGGCGAAGGTGAATTACGCGAGCATCCCGAGCCTGATCGCCGGCCTGCTGGGGTCCGTGGATTACGCGGTCAAGTCGGGGTCGGTCGTTTCGCCGCCGTTGACCGCGGTCCAGGCCAGCCAGAAATGGGCCGCGGCCGTGTACCAGACGCTATTCGGCGTCGCGCCGACGACGGCCTCCCGCGACTTCTTGGCGGCCTACGCCCGGTCGTACGGCCGGGCGGCGGCCGCCGGGCAGGTCCTGAGCGCCGTGGACGGGGCGACCTTGGCGACCGCGTCCAAGTTCACCCCGGCCGGCGGGCTGCACCAGACGTACCGCGAGAAGGTCCTGATCCCGCAGACGTTCACGGACGTGCTGGGCCGACTGCCGATGGCGGCCGAGGTGACGAAGTACCTCGCCTTCCTGAAGCTGAACCGGTGGGAGTACTTCACCGCCGACCTGATGCTCGGCCGCGAGTTCTACGAGATCGTCGGGTGATCCGATTGCGGATTGCGGATTTCGGATTGCGGATTTGAAAACCGTTCGGCGGGTGAGGGAAACCTCACCCGCCTTTTTTCGATGGCGGTCTCGTTCCCAACCGCCGTCAGGCGGTCGTGTTGGAGTCCCGCCTTCAGGCGGTCTGTGACCTGTCCCCCGCGGGAGGCCGGCGAACCGAGTCTTCGAGGGTTCGCCTTTTCGGGTGACGGCCGTTCGCTTAAAGGGTCGGACCGTCGAAGACTCGGTCCTCCTGCCTCCCGCGGCGGGGAGGTCACAGACCGCCTGAAGGCGGGACTCCAACACGACCGCCTGACGGCGGTTGGGAACCGGGTGGCGGGGCGTGAGCAAAGCGCCCCCGCGAAACAAAAAAAGCGGGCGAGGTTTCCCCCGTCCGCTGATCGGTTTTCCATTCCGCAATCCGCAATCCGCAATCCGCAATCGAAGGATCAGTCGCGCAGCTTGAAGCTGATGTGCTTCGTCTCCAGGTAGGCGTCCAAGCCTTCGCGGGAGAGTTCGCGGCCGTAGCCGCTCTCCTTCATGCCGCCGAACGGGGCCTGCACGGCGACCGGGACCGGGTCGTTGATGCCAATCATGCCGGCCTCCAGGCCCTCGGCCATGTGGAACGCCGTCGTGATGTCGTTGGTGAACACGTAAGCGGCCAGGCCGTAGGGCGTGTTGTTCGCCTTGGCGATCACTTCTTCCAGCGAGCCGAACTCGATGATCGGCATCACGGGGGCGAACGGCTCGTCCGTCAACATTTTCGCGTCGTCGCTCAGGCCGCTCAAAATGGTCGGCTCGAAGAAGTACCCCTTGGCGAAGCCCTCGCACCGCTTGCCGCCGGTCAGCAGCTTGGCGCCCTTGCCGGCCGCGTCTTCGACGAGCTTGACGGTGTTCTCCATCGCCTTCTTCTCGAACATCGGGCCGACTTCGATGCCGGCGTCCAGCCCGTTGCCCATCTTCAGATTCTTGGCGGCGGCGACGGCGACTTCGGTGAACTTCTTGATGATGTCCTTGTGGACGAAGAACCGCGACGGCGAGATGCACACCTGCCCGTTGTTGCGGAACTTGCCGGTGACGGCCGCCTTGGCGACGGCCTCCGGGTCCGCGTCCGGGAAGACGATGAACGGGGCGTGCCCGCCGAGTTCGAGGCTCAGCCGCTTGACGTGCCCGGCCGCCCCGGCCATGAGCATCTTGCCGACGGCCGTCGAGCCGGTGAAGCTGATCTTGCGGACGGCCGGGTTCTCGATGAACTCGTCCCCGATGTCCTTGGCCGGCCCGACGACGAAGTTGGCGACCCCCTTCGGCAGGCCGGCCTCAATCAGGCAGTCGAAGATGTTGATGAGCGAGAACGGCGTCTGCGTCGCCGGCTTGCACACGATGGTGCAGCCGACGGCCAGCGCCGGGGCGATCTTGCGGACCAGCAGCGACACCGGGAAGTTCCACGGCCCGATGGCCCCGACGACGCCGACCGGGTGCTTGAGCGTGATGTGCCGCTTGCCCGGCACGCTGTTCGGGATCACGTCCCCGTAGGCCCGCTTGCCCTCCTCGGCGAACCACTCGAACGTGTCCGCGGACTGCATGACCTCGCCCTTGGCCTCCGCCAGCGGCTTGCCCTGCTCCATCGTGAGTGTGCGGGCGATGCCGTCGGCCCGCTCGCGGATCAGGTCGGCCGCCTTCTTGAGGATTTTGGCCCGGTCCCACGCCGTGAGCTTGGCCCACGCCGGCATGGCCGCCTTGGCGGCGGCGATGGCGCGCTTGCAGTCGTCGCGCGTGCCGAAGGCGACTTCGCCGACGGGCTCTTCCGTCGCCGGGTTGTTGACGGCGTTGCGCTTGCCGTTGGAGGAATCGACCCACTGGCCGTCGATGTAGAGCTGGCGGTACCCGCCGGCAGAGAATGTGTGCGTGGCGTTCGACAAGGGAGTAGCTCCTGGGGTGTGGCGTCCCAGACATGCTACCGACGAACATGGTCAAGGCGAGCGGGGGGTGTCAACCCCCCGATTCTCTCGCCCGCGATGACATCCGACGCTGGCAAAAGAAACGGGGGGCTTACGCCCCCCGCTCGCCTAAAACCGACTTACACCAACTCCCTGATCGCCTTGCCACCGTTGAGCATCGGCACTGGGCGGCCGGTCGGGTCGTTGTAGTGTTGGCCGGCGGGGATGCCGAGGACGTGGAACACGGTGGCCATCAGGTCTTGCGGGCCGATGGGCTTCGACTTCGGCGTCTCGGCCTTGGCCGTCGATTCGCCGACGACTTGGCCCATCTTCAACCCGCCGCCGGAGAGGGCCAGCGTCGAGAGCGGCGCCCAGTGGTCGCGGCCGGCGTTGCCGTTGACGCGCGGCGTGCGGCCGAATTCGCCCGTCACCACGAGCAGGATGTTGTCGCTCACGCCGCGGTCGGCGCAGTCTTCCGCGAAGGCGCTAATCGCGTTATCGACAATCGGCCCGAGCCGCTTCATGGCGTCGCCGATCTTGCCGTGCATGTCCCAGCCGCCGAAGTTCACGGTGACGAAGCCGACGCCCGACTCGCACAGCCGCCGGGCCAGCAGGAGCTGCTCGCCGAGGCCCTTGCCGTAGCGGTCGCGGGTTTTCTGGTCTTCGTTCTTGATGTCGAAGACTTCCTTCGCCTTGCCCACCACGATGTCGAGGGCTTGGGCCTCGAAGCTGTCCAACCCGGAGACGAGGCCGGACTTGTCGAGGTCGCGGTCGAAGGTGTCGAACGTGTGCAGCAGGCCCTTGCGGTCTTCGAGCGTGTCGAGCTTGCCGCGGAGGGTCATGTTCTCGCGGGCCTTGCCGGTCACGTCGAACGGGGCGAACGCCTTGCCGAGCCACGCGGCCCCGTCGCCGAGGATGCCGTTGTTGCGGACGTAGGTCGGCAGGCCGCTCGCCGTCGTCGGGCCGCGGTGGCGGGCGAGGATGGCGCCGAGGCCG
The DNA here is from genome assembly GCA_043767785.1 of Zavarzinella sp. GTDB lineage: Bacteria > Planctomycetota > Planctomycetia > Gemmatales > Gemmataceae > Zavarzinella. The sequence continues at coordinate 9,666 of JAYUGD010000406.1, forward strand.
GGCTTGTTCTGGCCGCCGCCGTTGTCGGCCGCGACGAAGTCGTACCCGGTCATCACGAAGTGCGTCCCGCCGCCGTGGCCGGAGTTGCGGTGGGCGAACGACCGCATGAACGCGAACTTGTCCGCGCTGGCGGCGACCTTCTCGAAGTGGGAGCCGATCTCGACGCCGGGCAGCTTGGTCTTCACGGCCCCGGTGACGGAGCGGTACTCGGCCGGGGCGTCCATCTTCGGGTCGAACGTCTCGATGTGGGTCGGCCCGCCGCCGAGCCACAGCCACACGACGGCCGTGTTCTTGGTCGGCTTGCCGGCCTTGGCGGCCGTCTCGCGGGCGCGGAGCAGGTCCGGCAGGGCCAGCCCGCCGAGGCCGAGGGCGCCGATTTTCAGGAAGTCACGGCGATTGGCGCCGTCGCATTGGGTCCCGTTTCGGGACGAGGTGAGAGTGAACATGAGAGGAACCTTTGGGTAGGAAATCCGTTACCAAGGCGGGGGCCGTCAGGCGGGCGGGATAATCAAAAGGTAACTTGTCCGTCAGCCCGTGTCAACAGGCTGCTTCAAGGATAGGCGCGATTGGGTGGAATTTAGGCGGGCTGAATCACCGAGCGCAGCGAGGAAGGCGAGCCAGTAGCGTTAGCGCCTGGAGGACGCGCCACACGCGCGACCGCAAGAGGGCGAGTCTTCGAAGCCCGACCCATTGGGCGAGAGATGTTACCCACGTTTGCGAACCTCGAAGACTCGGTTCGCGGCGCCCTTACTCGGGAAGCCCCTCCAGTCGCTAACGCTTCTGGCTCGCCCACCTCGCTGCGCTCGGTGTTTTGAGAAATCTACTTGTCCTTCTTCGGCTTCTGTTCCGCGAGAGTGAGGACCATCAGCAGCACGTCGGCGACTTCTTCGGGGGTCTTCGCCACGACGTAGAAGCTGACGCCCATTTTCGCCGTGGCGGTCGAGACGATCAATTGGTGTTCCTTGCCGTAGGTGACGTGGAATTTTTGCCCGCCGACCTCCTGCTCCTTCGCCCAAAGCCGGTCCTTCTCGGGGACGGCAAGCGCTTGGTTGACATAACTGCCGCCGAAGCGGGGCGCCCCGGGGAGGACGACGCCGCCCATGTCGAACTGGATTTGCAGGCCGTCTTTCTTCGCGATCACGCCGACAATGCTGTCAATCCCCCGCCGCGGCTGGTACGCGAAACCGGGCAATAGCCGGATCTCGAACCCGCCCGGGAGCGGCGTCTGTGCGGACGCCGCGGGAGTCGCCATTCCCAAGGTCAGCGCCGCGAGCACGAGTCCCGCGCCAGGCGCCAGCAACGTCGGTCGAGTCTTCATGTCGGTCTCCGCGATTGATTGTCGCCTGTTGAGATTCCCACAGGGGGCTGACGCCCCCCGCTCGCCAAAACATTCACCAACGCGATTGACATCAACACCAACCCTGTTATGATTCAGTTGAGAACGAGTCTCATCAAGGAATTGGTGCGATGGTCAACGGGTGTCCCCGAGGGTCGGATTGCGGCGGCTGCCAGATGTACGGCGGGCCGACGGTCTGTCATTGCATGCAAGTGACCGAAGACCAATTGGTGGAAGCCCTTACGACGATGGACATCCGCAGCGTGCGCGACGTTCGGCGGCTCACTGGGGCCGGCAACGGGTGCAATGCCTGTCACCGCAAGATCCAATCGTTCATCGACTCTCACGTCTCGGCCGCGATTGGGCTGCCGGTCTACTCCTGATCATTTCGAGAAGAGTTTCACGCAAAGCCGCAAAGAAGCAAAGTTCGCAAAGAGACTCCGAGAACAATTGGTGATTCTCACATGATGAGAGCAATTACCTTTTTCTCTGACCCTTTGCGAACTTTGCTTCTTTGCGCCTTTGCGTGAAACTCTTCTTTTAGTGGCCGCCGGCCGGGGCCTCGCCCATTTGTTCCTGCAAGTAGTTCGGCAGGCCCACCATCTGAATCAGGCCGAGTTGGGTCTCCAGCCAATCGACGTGTTCCTCGGACTCCACCAAGATGCCGTTGAGCAGGTCGCGCGTGCCGTTGTCCTTGAGTTGGGCGGCCAAGGTGACGCCTTCGTTGTAAAGGTTCACGCCCTTGGTCTCTAACTTCAGGTCGTTCTCGAACTGCTCTTTCACGTCCGTGCCGACGCGGATCACGTCGTAGCGGGCGATCTCGGGCACGCCTTCCAGGAAGAGAATGCGGTCGATCAGCCGGTCGGCGTGCTTCATCTCGCCGATGGACTCTTCGTAGTGCTTCTTCCCGAGCTTGAATAAGCCCCAGTTCTTGCACATCTTGGCCTGCACGAAGTACTGGTTGATGGCCGTCAGTTCCACGGTCAGCGCTTGGTTCAGCACGTCGATGATCTGGTCGTTGCCCTTCATGTCGTCTCGCAAAGTGGTCGGTGATCGTCTTGGGGGTTGTTATATGGGCGGCGGGCCGGGCGATTCTGACGCTTTCTCGGCTCGCAGAAGGCCCAACAAGTCGGGCGGGGTGAGAATAACCAGTCCGGGCGCCCGCCCCTTCAAGGCTTCACCTTCGGCGTTGCCCGCCTTCATCAGGTCGAGCAAATCGTTGTCCCACGTCACGAGGTAAGTTGCCCCCGCGGCGAGCGCCACGTTCACGAGCGGCTCGTCCTTCGGGTCGCGGGGGTAGGTGAACGGCGGCCGCGACGGTCGAGCGACTGCGAATGGATTCGATGAGGGCGCTGGCGCTGCCGGCGTCGAAGGCGAGTTTTTTCGCCAACTTCGGCCGAGAGACCACGCCGGCCAGTTCCGCGAGCGTGTCTTCGCTGGCGAAGTGGGCCAACTCGCCGGCCAAGACTCGTTGCCAGCAGGCGGCGGCCGGGCCGGCCGGGTTGGCGAGCGACTGGACAAAGGTGACGGCGTCGAAGACCGCGCCGGGCGCCGTCACAGCTTCTTCCCGGCGAGTTTCTCCCGCCACACTTCCTCGCGGGCCTCCTGCACCAAGGCCGTCACGTCGTCGTCCGTCAGGCCGGATTCTTTGAACGCCGCCCGGACCGGGGCGACGATTTGGTCGAAGGAGCCGTTGGAAACGTCCGTCTCGGCCAACCGGCCGATGTATGTCTCAAGCGTCACGCCGACGGAGACGGCTTTCTCACGGAGCTTTCGTTCCGTGTCAGGGGGCAAGCTGACGGTAATACTTGACATTGCTGGCCTCGGTTCCGACGGCACCCTCACTTTCCTTTAGGATACGGTCCGACGAGACGGTTTGTCAGCGCCGTTTACGGCGGGCTGACCGCGTTCCCGCCTAAGATACCTTTACCCCCGGCGAATCACCCGTAGGCATCCCCTTGGAGTGTCGGCCATGGCCCAGTTGAAGACCGTGCAAGAACCCTTCGGCGAAGTGAACGTCAAGATCGCTCCCGGCGGCAAGGTGCGGGTGACGGCCACCATTCTGATGGAACCGCACAAGGAGGGGGCGCAGACCGGCGTCGCCCTCGACGGGTCCGGGTCGATGGCCAACCTGTACGGCGTCAACAGCGGCGGGGCCTTGTCCAGCGTGTTCGCCGAGAAGTCGGCAGCGACTAATGTCGTCACGCCGGTGGCTCAAAAAGTGTGCGCCTACCTCGCCCGCAAGATCGACGCGGACGGCGGCACCACCTGCATTTACTGGGCGACCGGCCCGGCCGGGTCGGAAGTCGAAGTCGTCGGGGACTTCACGGCCGAGCAGGCCGAACGGCACACCTTTAACGCCCCGGCCAAGTTCGGCACGGGGACGCAACTGCTCCCGGCCGTCAAGTATTTCGTGGACCGCTTCGCCGACGCCCCGTGGGGCTTTTACGTCTTCGTGACGGACGGCGCCATCCACGATCTGGACGAAGTGAAAGCCTACACGGAACGGCTGTCCGCCCGCATCGCCCGCAAGGAGCGCCACCCGGTGAAGTTCGTGCTGATCGGCGTGGGCCGTGAGGTGGACGAGCGGCAGATGGAGGAACTGGACGACCTCGACACCGAAGTGGACCTGTGGGACCACAAGCTGGCGAGCGAGATGCGCGTCTTGGAACAAATCTTCGCCGAGGTCGTGGACAAGAACACGCGCGTCGCCCCGAGCGGCCGGATCCTCGACCCGACCGGGAAGGTGCTGAAGGACTACTCCGACGTGGGCCTGCCGGCCGTGCTGGAGTTCGAGGCCCCGGCCAGCGCGATGTACTTCACGCTGGAAGTCCCCGGCCACCGCCTGCACCAAGGCCTGATGGACGGCGCCAAACTCCCCGCGAAGGAAGACCTGAGCAAGCCGGCCGTCGTTGAACCGAAGCCGGAACCGAAGGCCGAAATTCCGGTGTTGCAACCCGTGCCGGCGAAGCCGGAGCCGAAGGCCGAACCGGCGGCCGCGGAGAAGCACCTGAATATGGACGAGATCGAGCCGACCCAGCCGGGCTTCGACTTCGACTTGGAGTTCGACAAGGACCGGCCGGACATCGACTTGGAAAAGCGGGGGTGAATCTGTTTTGTCTTCGCCCCAACGGGGCGGAGGAAAATAGCCAGGGGCGGCTTCCGCCCCTGGGCCACGCGCCCGTAAAAATGGCTTTGGCCCCACCGGG
>JAYUGD010000407.1:0-1841 GCA_043767785.1 Zavarzinella sp.
TGGCGCAGGCCGGGTGTGTGGCCATCAGTGAGCCGGCGTTTTGGGCGGGGTTTGACCGCGGGGGGGCGCGGGCGTTTCACGATTACTTTCGGCAACTCACCGAGTACGAACCGCGGCGGGCGGCGTTGTTCGGGATTCGGCATTACGCTTGGCTGTGCATCAACGCCAAGGAGGCGGAGGATGTGAAGTTGTCCCGCGAGGTGATCTCGCTGGTGCCGGAGTTCTTGTCGAAGCCGAACGTGCTGGGCATTGGCGAAATCGGGCTGAACAAGAATACGGCCAACGAGGCGACGATCTTTCAGGAACACGTCGATCTGGCCATGAAGACCGACGAACTCATCCTGATCCACACCCCGCACTTGGAAGACAAGTTGAAGGGGACGCGGATGATCGTGGACATGCTGAAGAACGACAAGCGGGTGAAGCCCGAGCGCGTGTGCGTGGACCACGTCGAGGAACACACGGTCCGGTTGGCCCTCGACAACGGCTTCTGGTGCGGGATGACCCTCTACCCAATCACGAAATGCACGCCGCAGCGGGCGTGCGACATTCTGGAGATGCACGGGACCGACCTCATCATGGCCAACTCGGCCGGCGACTGGGGCGTGTCCGACCCGCTGGCGGTGCCGGGCCTCATCATGGAAATGAAGCGGCGAGGCCACACGGCCGCCACGATCCGCAAAGTGGTTTACGAGAACCCGCTGGCCTTCTGGCGGCAGGCGAACAACTGGGTCGAACCCCCCGCGGCGGCGGCCGGCTGACGGACGGCTCGCTTTATTTTCCCCTTCCCGGCCCCTTGTTGGCCGCGGACTTGAACCGCATACTAGAATGATTATTGCCGTCGGCGGGCGTTGGGTTGCTTCCCAATTCCCGCCGACGCTGCCGTTTATCGAAGGCAGTGTGTCAGGAATGAACGAAGGGTCGCACGACTTCCTCCGAGAGTTACTGGAGACGCCCAGCCCGTCCGGGTACGAACGGCCCGTCCAAGACGTGGTGCGGCGGTGGGCCGGCCCGCTGGCCAACGAAGTCCGCACGGACCGGCACGGCAACGTCATCGCCGTGCTGCACCCGGCGCAACCGTCCGACCTTCGCATCATGCTGGCCGGCCACTGCGACCAGATCGGGCTGATGGTTCAGCATGTGGACGCGGACGGCTTCCTGTACGTCCAGCCGATCGGCGGGTGGGACGTGCAGATCCTCCTCGGCCAATACATCACGGTGTGGGCCGCCGGCGGGCCGATTCAAGGCGTGCTGTCCCGCAAGGCGCCGCACTTGCTGACCAACGAAGAGCGGAACAAAGTCCCCCAGTTTCACGACCTGTGGGTGGACATCGGGGCCAAGAACAAGGAAGAAGCCGAGGGCTTGGTGCGGCCCGGCGACCCGGCGACGATCACGCTCGGGTACCGGCCGCTCCGCAACGGGATGGCCGCTTCCCCGGCGATGGACGACAAGGTCGGCCTCTGGGTCGCGATGGAGACGCTGCGGTTGCTGACCGAACGCGAGCGGCGGGCGAGTGTCTATGCCGTATCGACCGTGCAGGAAGAAATCGGCCTGCGCGGGGCGGCCACCAGCGCCTACGGCATCAACCCGCAGGTCGGCATCGCCATCGACGTGTGCCACGCGACGGACACGCCGGGGAACGACAAGAAGTCGCTGGGCGAAGTCAAAGTCGGGGCCGGCCCGGTGCTGTTCCGCGGGCCGAACATCAACCCGCGCGTGTTCACGGAGTTGGAGGCGGCGGCCAAGCGGATTAACGTGCCGGTGCAAATCCGCGGCGTGGCCAAGGCCACGGGGACGGATGCGAACGTGATTCAGATTAGCCGCGAGGGCGTGGCCGCCGG
>JAYUGD010000408.1:0-5379 GCA_043767785.1 Zavarzinella sp.
GGGGCGGTGACTGTTGCCGTCCCTTGCTCGCGCATCGGGCTATCACTGACGCAGGGATGAGTTTGCCTTGAAGTCGATGATTTAAACCCGCTTGCTCCCCCTTCCTTCTTAGGGAAGGGGGCCGGGGGGTTAGGTTAGCGGCAAGCCCGTGACGACGCCTCGCGCAACACGCCGCCCCCTTTTCCCGTTGCGTTGCCCGCGGCCGAATGCTATCGTACATCTCACCCGTCGGCGAAGTCATTCTTCCATTCCATCGGTTCTGACACCCGCCGGGCTTCCCATCCTCATTCAGTCCATTTTTTCGGGAGTCTCCCATGCGTCGCCGTCGCGGGTTTACCCTCATTGAGTTGCTGGTGGTGATCGCCATCATCGCCATCCTGATCGGCCTGCTGTTGCCGGCCGTCCAGAAGATCCGCGAGGCCGCCAACCGGATGAAGTGTTCCAACAACCTGAAGCAGATCGGCCTCGGGCTGCACAACCACCACGACACCGTCGGCGAGTTCCCCAAGGGCGGGACGCAGTCCCCGGCCGGCGGGTACGGCCACTCGTTCTGGATCCTGTTGATGCCGTACATCGAGCAGGACAACGTGTTCAAGCAGTTCGACATCAACGGCACCATCAACGGCCCGCACACCGGCCTGGTGTACAACGGCACCAACCAGTACAACGGCGCCCTGTTGAGCAGCAAGCAGTTCTCGATGTACGCCTGCCCGTCGTCCCCGCTGCCGAAGTGGGTGCTGGTCGGCTCGACGCCCGGGTCCGGGGTCATGTCCACGAACTACGTCGGCATCTCCGGGGCGGTCGACCACTCGACGGCCAACAACCAAGACGGCCAAATGGTAACGCCGCACTACGGGACCGGCATCGTCTCCAAGGGGGGCGCGCTGGTCTCCCACGAGTCCCGGCGCATGAGTGACATGACGGACGGCACGTCCAACACCCTCATGGTCGGCGAGCAGTCGGACTACTGCAAGGACGCGGCCGGGGGCAAGCAGGACTGCCGCAGCGACTTCGGCCACGGCCTGTCGATGGGGCCGGGCGGGGCCGGGGAGAACCGGAACTGGAACCTCACGGCCGTCCGGTACGCGATCAACAACAAGACGTGGGAAAACGTCGGCGTCAACAGCACCTTCTACGGCCAGAACCGGCCGCTGCAATCCGCCCACACCGGCGGCATCATGGGCCTCCTTGGGGACGGGTCGGTGCGGTTCCTTAAGGATTCCATGCCCATCCAGATCCTCTATAATTTGTGCAACAGGGACGACGGCAAGACGACGGACTTCTGACCATGCGCGCCGTATTTTTTCCGGCCCTCGCCGCGGGCCTGCTCCTGACGGCCGGCTGTTCGGCCCCGGCCCCCCGCGGCGCCGTCCGCGGCCGTGTCACCGTGGGGGCCAACCCGGTGACGGCCGGCACGATCATCTTCGAGAACAAGGCGGCCGGCGTCGCGGTGACGTGCCCGCTCAATGAAGACGGGACGTACGAACTCAAGACCTACGAGGGCCACGGCCTCCCGGTCGGCGCCTACGACGTGGCGATCACGCCCGGCGGCGTGATGACCGGCGCCGACGACGTTCTCGTGCCCGGCAAACCCCTCCCGCCGCCGCGGAAAGTGAGTGCGGTCAAGATCCCGCCCCGCTACCACGCGACGGCCACCAGCCGCTTGCACGCCGACGTGAAAGCCGGCGATAACCCGCCGTTTGACTTTGACTTGTCGGCGAAGTAACTGCCATAATGGCGCCACGCCATCACACGACCATGTCGGGGGCGACAAAGGTCTGGGAACAAGGACCGACCATGTGGCAGCGCCTGAAGCTCACCAACTTTAAAAGCTTCCGCGACGCGGACATCCCGTTCGGCCCGTTCACGGTGATTGTCGGCACGAACGCCTCCGGTAAGAGCAACATCCGTGACGCATTTCGGTTCCTCCACGGCGTCGGGCGGACGTACAGACTCGGCGATGTCGTCGGCGGGAAATTTGGCGATGGCGGCGAACACCTATGGAAAGGCATCCGCGGGGGGACCAAGGAAATCGCATTTGCGGGGCAAGAGGCTTTTGGCTTGGCGGCCCAGTTTCAAATGCATGGTCGCGACGGCCAGCCGCACCAACTCGCGTATCGACTTGTCGTTCAGTCAAACGGGTCCGGCTTGCGGGTTCAGCAGGACAGCCTTTTGGACGGTAGTGAGACGATTTATGACACGCACCCGAACGGCCGACCAGCCGCCGGATATGACCCCAATTACATCTGGGCTGGGCGGCCAGTCGGCCTACATGGGGGATTTCATAATGAGCAATATTTGAGTTCTTCGGCGGTTTTAAATCAAACCTCAATCCCTCTGCGGTTCGACGAGGATGCCTCCTTCTTCCGAGACAATGTCGAAGCCTACTTTCGCTCAGTCCGCTTTTTTGACTTGAACCCCGAAGCGATGCGGAGGGCGACAGATCCGGGCCAGACCGAGTTGGGGGACCAGGGCGAAAATCTTTCTTCCGTCCTGAAAGCAATCTGTGAGGACCAAGCCAAAAAAGCCGCGATGTTGGAGTGGGTCAAGGAATTGACGCCCATGGACGCGGTTGACTTCGTCTTCCCCGAGGACCATGAGGGAAAAGTCGTGGTCCGCTTGGTTGAAGCGGACGGGCGTCAAATCTCGGTCGCCAGCGCGTCCGACGGGACGTTGCGGTTGCTCGCGTTGGCCGCGGCCTTGCTCGGCCCGCACCCGGCGAGGGTGTACTTCTTCGAGGAACTAGAAAACGGCATCCACCCGACCCGGCTGCACCTGTTGCTGCAACTCATCGAAAAAACCGTCCGCACGAAAAAGATGACCCAAGTGATCGCGACGACTCATTCGCCCGACCTCTTGGGCTTATTGAGCGAATCGGCCCGCGATCATGCGCTGCTGGTTTACCGGCTTCCGCACCACGCGGATTCCAAGGTCAAGCGCATCGTCGATTTGCCAGGCGCGCGAGAAATCATGGGCAAGCAGTCCGCCGGCCGCCTGCACGCATCCGGCTGGCTGGAGGACGCCGTCGCCTTTACGGAAGGCGGCGACCCGTGAGCTTCAACGTGCTCGTCATCCCGGAGGATTTCCGCAAAGACCAGTACATCCTCCAACCGATTATCCAGCGGCTGTTGACGGAGTGTGGCAAGCCGAACGCAAATGTGCGCGTGTGCCGTGACCCGCTCTTGGGCGGCGTTTCTCAGGCGATGAACCGCCAAGAATTGGAAGAGATCATCGAGCGGTACAAGGGGATGGTACACCTTTTTCTCCTTTGCGTTGACCGAGACGGCGAAGCCGGCCGCCGTGTCGCCTTGGACAAGATCGAAGTCTGGGCGGCCGGGGAAGTCGGCCAGAACAAGCGGTTTTTCGGCGTCGATGCGTGGCAGGAATTGGAAGTCTGGGTTCTCGCCGGCCACGACCTGCCCGACGGTTGGCAGTGGGCCGACGTTCGGAATGAAATCCACCCCAAAGAACTGTACTTTCTCCCCTTAGCGGCGGCCAAAGGTGTCACTGACCAGCCGGGCGACGGCCGGCACGCATTGGCGGAAGAGGCCGTCGGCCGATATGACCGGATCCGGCAATTGTGCCCGGAAGACGTGGGCCGCCTCGAACGTCGTGTCACCGATTGGCTCGCCGCCGGCCAATGACGAGACGAATTACAGTCGGATAGTCGGGCCGCCAGCCGGTCGCTAGCCCGAAGCGCACGGATTGCCAAGAATTCGGCAAATCGGTCGCGCGCACTGGCAGAGTCGTTGGCAGACCTTCACAATTCGAGCCGATTCGCGGAATCAGATTATTAGATCAATCATTGTTCACTTCCCCCGCTTCAAGACCCACGCCGTCACCGCCTCCAGCGCCTCCGGGGCGAAGGTCTCTTCGATGTGGCCGTACTCGGCCACCATGCCGGTCTTGGCGGTCTGGAAGAGGTGATTGAGCTTCGGGAATTCCTTGATTGTGACGTCCGGGTTCTTGCCCTCCTTCAGCGCCTTCTCGATCTCGGCGAGGTTCTCCTTCGGCAGCACTTGGATGTCCAGTTCCCCGTTGACGGCCAGCACCGGGCACTTCACTTGGCGCAGCGTCGGCCGCGGGTCGTACTTGATGAACGCCCGGTACCACGGCGACGTGAGGATGCCGATGCGGGCCTTGCCCCCGCCCTCCCGGAACTCCTTGCGGTCCTTCTCGGGCAGCGCCGCCACGAGGGCGTCGGCCTCCGTCATGACCTCCTCGGCGGTCGCGTCCTTCTTCACCAGCGCGAACAACTTCTCCTGAATCGCCCGCGCGGTTTTCGCGTCCTCGTCCGACTTGCCGGCCCCCTTTATCAGGGCCTTCCCCTGGGAGAAGAGGATTTCATCCCCGGACAACCCCGGCCCGGCCAGCAGGACGATGAACGCCACGTCGGCGGTCTTGGCCGCCACCATCGGGGCGATCAGGCCGCCCTCGCTGTGGCCCATCAGGCCGATTTTGCCGATCTCCTTGCGGGTCTTCAGGAAGGCGACGGCCCCGGCCACGTCCTCGGCGAAGTCGGCGCTGGTCGCCTTGTCGTGCTCGCCCGTGGACTTGCCGACGCCGCGGTCGTCGAACCGCAGGACGGCGATTCCGTGCCGGGTCAGGTGATCGGCGATCACCAAGAAGGGCTTGTGGCCCATCAGCGTCTCGTCCCGGTCTTGCGGGCCGGACCCGGTGATGAGGACGACGGCCGGGAACGGCCCGTCCCCCTTGGGCGCCGTCAGCGTGCCCGCGAGCTTCACGCCGGCGGCCTTGCTGTCGAACGTGACTTCGGTCTCGGTGTATGGGTAGGGCTTCTTCGGGTGCTGCGGCCGGTTCATCGACGGCATCTTCTCGACGCGCTTCAGCTCCAGCGGGATTTTCCCGGCCTGCTCGAAGTCCCCCTTGATCGTCTCGTTGTCGGCCTGCAACTCGCCGACGTAGGTGATCTTGAACGGCGGCAGTTTAAGGGTGAGCGTGGTCTTCTCGAAGGTCACGGTCTCGACGGGCAGGCCCAGTGCCCCCTGGTCGAGGCTGTCGAACTTGGCCGAGAGCTTGCCGTCCGCATCCGCGGCGATGTGGAAGCCGACCCGCAACTCGATGGGGCCGACCTTCAGCGTCCCGAGCCAGATCCCGACGATGGGGTTGGGGGCGGCCTTCTTCGACTCGTCGGCGAAGGTTGGGGCGGCGACGAGGAGCAGTAACAGAAGGAAGAAGCGGCGCGGCATGGGTGCGTCTCGCGGGACAGGCGGGCGATGGGGCGAGTGTATGGGATCGGGCGGCAAACGGGGTGCGTTTTGAAACTGGAAAACCCCGTCACCCCCAGCCCCATAGGCGGCAACCGAACGGGTGGGAGGATGGTTTTTACCCCGAAGGGGTTGCACAACACAGCCCGGG
>JAYUGD010000409.1:0-5374 GCA_043767785.1 Zavarzinella sp.
GTCCTCACGCGGAGCGTGAGGAGTACAAGGGGCCGACCACCGTTGGCATCATTCTTGGCCGCGTGCAGTATACGAGAGGCGGTGAGGCGGCCTTTCCATCGATCAATCATTTCCGTTCGGCTCGCCGCCGTTGCGCGTGGCCATCGCCCGCCAGGCGCCGAGGGAAATGCTGTTGCGCACGAAGCGGACGGAGCCGTCCATCAGCATGACGTTCGCCCCGCCGGTGTGGAAACTGCGGGAAGTCACGGCCGCGAAGGTGTCGGCGGCGTTGGTCTCCGAGGCCGAAATGTAGTCCACGTCGTAGGTGGTCCCGCCGGCGGTGTACGGGACGCGGGTGTTCGGGGGGAACGTGGCCGTGAAGCCGGTCTCGTGGACTTTGCCGTCCACCCACTCGACGTGCGTGAACTTGGCCGGGTCGAACACGGGCGAGCCGTACCCGCCGATGTCGGCCGGGGATGTTGGCGGGACGGCCGAGGGGGGCGCGGCGGCGAGTTTGGCCGTGAACCCCTTGACTTCGGCGACGCCGAGGGTGTTGCTCATGCCGTCGGTGAAGTCGGCGGAGCGATACGTGCGGGACGGGCCGAAGGCCCCGTCGCCGGGCGTCATGCCGCCGGCCTTGTTCGTCAGCACGGCCCACGTCCCGAGGTTGACGCCGTAGTTGATGATCCAGTGCTTGTTGCCGTAGGTCGGGTCGGTCCCGAACCCCTTGTCGTTGATTTCGGCCGGGCAGACGAACGTGGCCACCCGCTTGGAACTGACGAAAATCTGCGTGTTATACGACACGCTCAAGTTAATGGTGCGGAAGAGGTTTTCCTGCTCGATGAACGGCAACAGGCGGGCCATCGCGGACCACGCCACATTGGTCGTGACGGACGCCCCGTTCCACACATACTCGCCGTTGGGCGGCAGGCCGTCGTTCGTGTCCATGTAATTGTGCATCGCCAGCCCGACTTGCTTCAAGTTGTTCTGACACTTGAGGCGGTTGGCCGCTTCGCGGATCTTCTGGACGGCGGGCAACAGTAGGCCAATCAGAATGGCGATGATGGCGATCACCACCAGCAGTTCAATCAGGGTGAAAGCAGAACGCTTTGTGGTCGGCATCAGCCTAACTCCATCAAGGGTGCGCGCTAATGAGACTCAATCTCATCATTGGTTGGTAGATTAAGATTGGGCAACGGTGACGGCAAGAGATCAAAACTAAATTTGTGCTGATTCGCGGAAGTGGCTGGAAAACCCGCTTGTTTTGAGGATTTGCGTAAATTGATGGCTTGCGAAATCGCTGGATGCTTTGATGGCGGCCGGAACGCCCGTCTCAATGAGATGGTGTCTCGGTGCGGGAAACGCCGCCTCGCTTTGGGAGCGGTGTCGAAACCCGAAATCCACTCTCACCCCCAACTCCCATCGGGCGTTCATTTGACCGCCGGACGAGTACCCGGCCTACCCGGGCGGCGACCGTGTTCAGCCATTACAGCAACAACTTCTGCTGGCCGGTGCGGACCTTGCGGGTCCGCGGGGACGCCGACGATGGCCGCCGGACTCGTGGATCATGTGTGGACCGTGGCCGAATGGGTGACGTACCCGCTGTGCAACCACATACATTCCCACTCCGGCAAATGCACGGAATTGCGGTAAATCAAGCCATATGCAGAAAAGTGGATACGTCAAAATCCGGTAGTAATCCGGTAGTGGCCGGCGAGTGGGAAGTCGGCCGGCCTGTCGCGCTTGCCGCTGTGGATATGGGAGCGCCCCCGACCGTTGGACGTGAACCTCTCGGCGGGCGGCGGGGGCGTGGTGCGTGACTGCGGATGATGGCGAGGGAAAGTTCACGCCGGGGATTTGTGGGCAAGCGCGTCCGCCTGAACCTTGGCAACGGCCGCATCAGAGACGCCCATCGCTTCCGCGACCTGGGCGGGCGAAAGGCTCATCCCCAGCAGACGCCTGATCTTGACCGCCTCGGATTGGCTGATGAAGTCGGGCTTCAGTTTGCGCATCTGGCCGGCCACGTCGTCGGCGTCGTCGAGGTTCTCGCTGACGAAGTTCGCCATTTCGGTGTCCACGGTCTGCTCCCGGAATTGGGTTTTGTGGCTGAGGAGGGATCTTACCGCCCTCTGCATCCCCCGTTCAATGTCAGTCTTCGCCGCCGCCAGGCCGGCCCGCAACTCGGCCAGCGTGACCAGGCGGCGCGGCGCGTGGATTGGGTCGGCCGTCGGCCCGCCGGCGGCCCGCCGGCGGAAAGGGCGGGCGCCCGGAACCCGGCGTCCAGCCACAGGCCGGCGTGTGGCCCGGTCAGTTGCAGGTGGACGCGGTAGAACACGCGGTCCGGGTGGGCCAGGAGCCACCGGGCGGCCGACGCCTTGTCCGCGTCCCCGAACTTCAGCACGCCGGCGGCAGCGGCCGACATCTTGGCGTTGACGCCGAGTCGGCGGTCCTGCATGTCCACCGCCGCGGTCGGGTTGTGGCTCAGGCGCAGCAGGTCGGCGATCAGCACCTCGTTGGCGGCGTGCGCGAACGGCCGGGTCCGCGTGTCGGCCGTGGCGAACGCCTCGCACACGCTCCGGAGGCCGGCGCCCGTGATGTCGCGCTCGAAGAAGTAGTCGGCCGCCCCATTGGTCAGCCGCCGCCGCTTCTCGTCGGCCTCCCGCGTCAGCCGGTCCACGTCGGCCATGAGGGCGCGCAGGTCGCCCGGCACGTCCGCCGGCAACGCCCGCCCCTCGGCGGTCGGCTCCCGGTCGTCAGTGGCCGGTTGGCCGCCTACTTCACGATGGCTAGGTTGCACCCACCGGCGGCGCAGCCGGTCGTATAGCAGGCCGAACCGGGCGGCGTAGGCGTTCGGCTCCCCGGCGTACTGCTGCACGGCCGGCCGGCCGCCGAGCAGCCGGAGGACGGCGCTCCCGCCACGGAGAAGGGTCAAGACGGCGCTTTCGGGCATGTAAAACTCGGGCAGGGACCGTGCGCCCGAACTTATTCCGGCCTCCGCCTGCGGACCTATGCGGGGGTAGGAATGTTTGGTAGAGTTCCACTTCACTTGTCCGACCCGCGCCTAATACTTCACACGCGGAAGGCGACCCTCACCCGCCGGAAAGACCGCCCGGACCATGCTGCTTTCCGAATTGAAGCCCGGTCTCGCCCTCATCGGCTTGGAACCGGAACTGGTCTGCACGGTCGTCGCGGTGACGTCGTACACGGCCGACGCGGTGCAGGTGGTGTACAGTCTGCCGACCGGCGGGTTCAAGGAACGACTCCTCGGCCCGGCGGACGAAGCGACCATCGCCGTCGCCGTCGCCGAACGGCCGTGGGCCTTTGACGGCGACGGGGCCGCGTTCCAACTCGCGTGCGAGGCCAAGCGGATCGACTTGGCGTTCCTGTTCGACCCGATGATGGCCGTCCACACGGCGAACGTCGAACCGCTGCCGCACCAGATCACCGCCGTCTACGAGGCCATGCTGCCGGAACAGCCCTTGCGGTTCGTCTTGGCCGACGACCCGGGGGCCGGCAAGACGATCATGGCCGGCCTGTACATCTCCGAACTCGTCATGCGGGCCGACGCCCGGCGAATCCTGATCGTCGCCCCCGGCAGCCTCGTCGAGCAGTGGCAGGCGGAACTGTTCGAGAAGTTCGGCCTGCGGTTCCACGTCTTCACGTCGGCGGCCGACGACGCCTCCCCCGGCGGCAACCCGTTCGAGGAACACCGGCAACTCATCGTCCGGCTCGACCAGATGTCGCGGAACGACGACCTGCGGCTGAAGTTGTGCGCCGCGGGTTGGGACTTGGTAGTCTTCGACGAGGCCCACAAACTGGCCGCCCACTTCTTGGGGTCGAAGCTGGAGAAGACTGGCCGGTTCAAGTTCGCGGAGCAACTCGGGAAGGAGACCCGGCACCTCCTGCTGATGACGGCCACGCCGCACAACGGCAAGGAAGAAGACTTCCAACTCTTCCTCTCCCTGCTCGACTCCGACCGCTTTTACGGCAAGTTCCGCGACGGCGTCCACAAGGTCGATTCGTCCGACCTGATGCGGCGCATGGTCAAGGAGGAACTCGTCCGGTTCGACAACACGCCGCTGTTCCCGGAGCGGCGGGCGAACACGCTGAAGTACGAACTGTCGGCCGGGGAGGACGCGCTGTACGAGGCTGTCACCCAATACGTTCAAACGGAAATGGGCAAGGCCGACCAACTCCACGGCTCCCGCAAAGGCTCGGTTGGCTTCGCCCTCACTACGCTCCAGCGCCGGCTGGCGTCCAGCCCGGCGGCCATTTGCCAGTCGCTGAAGCGGCGGAAGGACCGACTGGCGGAGCGCTTGCGGGAGCAGAAGGCCGGGAACCGGGGACTCACCCTCACGGCGGACGCCGCGGCCGATGTACCGGAGGACGACGACGACCTGACCGCGGACGAGCAGGAAACGCTCGAAGAGAAGCTCGTCGATCAGGCGACGGCCGCCAAGACCATTTCCGAACTCGAAGACGAGATCCGCATCCTCGCGGACTTGGAACGGCAGGCGCGGGACGTCGTCACGTCCGGCAAAGACTGCAAGTGGGAGAAGCTGTCGGAAGTGCTGCAAAACAACCCGGAGATGCACGACGCGGCCGGCGCCCGGCGGAAGATCATCATTTTCTCCGAACACCGGGACACGCTTGCGTACCTGCACGCCAAGATCACCGGCGTGTTGGGCACGGAAGAGGCCGTCGTCACCATCCACGGCGGCACCCCCCGGGACGCCCGCAAGGAGGCCCAAGCGAACTTCCGGTCCGACCCGGCCGTCCGCGTGCTGATCGCCACGGACGCCGCCGGGGAGGGGGTGAACCTCCAGTGCGCCCACCTGATGGTGAACTACGACCTGCCGTGGAACCCCAACCGGCTTGAACAGCGCTTCGGCCGGATTCACCGCATCGGCCAGACGGAGGTGTGCCACCTCTGGAGCCTCGTCGCGTGGAAGACGCGGGAGGGGGCCGTCTGGAACCGCCTCTTGGAGAAGATCGCCGTCGAATGCACCGCCCTGAAGGGGAAGGTGTTCAACATCCTCGGCGAAGTCTTCGAGGGCCGGCCGCTGAAGGACATGCTCATCGAGGCCATCCGGTACAACGACTTGCCGGAGACCAAGGCGAAGCTCACCCGCACCATCGACCACCTGTTCGACCACGACCACTTGCGCGAGGTGCTGACGCGCAACGCCCTCGCCCAAGAGACGATGTCCGCCGACCGGCTGTTCAAGGTGAAGGAAGCGATGGAGCGGGCCGAGGCCCGGCGGCTGCAACCGTTCTTCGTCCGGGCCTTCTTCCTCAAGGCCTTTGACACGCTCGGCGGCACGATCCACCGCCGCGAGGCCGAGCGGTTCGAGGTCACGCACGTCCCGGCCGCCGTCCGCGAGCGCGACCGCCG
>JAYUGD010000410.1:0-1838 GCA_043767785.1 Zavarzinella sp.
GCTTCGAACGACAAGCCGATCCTCGTCGGCAAGCCGGAGTTCCTGACGTACAACGTGCCGGCCGGCATGGCCGACGCCGTGGGCGCCGCGCTGTCGGAAAACTACAAGTCGTCGCCCATCGTCCGCATTCGGGCCGTCAACGGCAACCAGTTGATGATCTACGCCGGGCCGAGCGACCACTTTGACATCCAAGACCACATTAAGAAGATCACGCAGGCCAACGACGCCACGGCCAAAGTCGTGGCGGTCGGCGCGATGGAACTCTCCAGCGCCGTCACGATCCTCAAGGCGATGTTCCCCGACCCGACCAAGGGGGGGCCGTACATCGAAGCCCACCCGAACGGCGCCGGCGTCATCATCCGCGGTCGCAAGGACCAAGTCGCCGACGTGGAACTGGCCATCAAGAGCGGCCTCCAAGACGGCGGCGACAGTGCCGGCACCGGCAATCTGCAAATCATCGACTTGAAGGACGGGTCCGGGGCCATCATGGCCGAGGCCCTCAAGCGCATGGTCGAAAAGATGGGCAAGGGGGAGTTGAAGATCGTCGATCCGAGCGGCCGGACCCCCGTGCCGCCCGCGCCCAAAGTGTCGCCGATGGGGCCGGCGGTCCCGCCGACGCCCGGCCTGCCGCCGATCCCGTCGCTGCCCAAGACGGAAGCCCCGACGCCGAAGCCGCCGGCGCTGAGCGACGCGCGCGGCTTCGACACGTCCCGCATGTTGGTGATGAACGGGACGCAAATCATCGACCCGAAGGAGACGCCGCCGGCCAAGAAGGAGGCTGGGGCGACCGTGACCGTGATCGGCGGCAAGCTCATCATCTCCGGGGAAGACCCGAAGACGGTGGCCCTCGTCGCCCAGATGGCCCGCCTCTTGCAGTCCGGCCCGGCGGACGGGGACTTCCAGGTGTTCCGGCTGAAGAACGCCAACGCCGTCGAGGCGGCCCGCGTCCTCAGCGAATGGTTCAACGGCCCGCCGCAGCAACCGGGCGCCGCCGGCGGCCGCGGGCAGCAGCAAAACCCGTTCGCGGCCTTTGGCGGGGGTGGCGGCGGCCGGGGCGGGTTTGGCGGCGGCGGCAACCCGTTCGGCGGCGGCGGACTCGGCCAACTGCTCGGGGCCGCGGCGGCCCCGGCGGCGGCCGACGCCAAGCCGCGCGTCCGCATCGTCGCGGAGCAGTCCAGCAATTCCCTCCTGGTCCGGGCCAACACGCTCGACCTGCTGACCATCGAGAAAATGCTCGCCGAGGTGATCGACACCGGATCGACCGACTCGAACGCCTTGATGCAGCCGTTCTTCATCGGGCCGCTCCAGTTCGCCGTCGCTTCCGAAGTAGTCGGCATCATCCGCGAGGTGTACCGCGAGTTCACCAACCAGGCCGCCTCGCAGTCCGGGACCACCGGCGGCTTCGGCCAGAACCCGTTCGCGGCGCTGGCCGGCCGGCAGCAGCAACCGCTCGACTCGCTGGGCCGGCCGAAGCAAGTCGCCCTGTCCATCACCTACGATGACCGGTCCAACAGCATCGTGCTGAACAGCACCAAGCTGATGTACGAAGACATCAAGAAGCTGGTGGAGCAGTTGGAGGAGCGGGCCAAGGACGCCAAAAAGGTGATCCAACTCGTCCCGACCAAGGGCGTTGATCCGCGGCTCGTCCAAGAAGTGCTGGACGCCATGCAAGGCCGCGTCACACAAACCCAGTTGCAGAATCAGCAAAACCAGTCGGGCGGCGGCGGCGGTCGCGGCGGCCAGTTCGGCGGCGGGGGCAACCCGTTCGGCGGCGGCCAGTTCGGCGGCGGCGGCGGCGGCCAGTTCGGCGGCGGCGGCGGCCAGTTCGGCGGCGGCAC
>JAYUGD010000411.1:0-5370 GCA_043767785.1 Zavarzinella sp.
AGCGTCGCGTCGCGGCTAAACGGTCATTGCTCGGAATTAGTCTTTCAACGCCTCCGGCAGCGGAAAATCAATCTCCCCCCTGGGGGCGGTAATCTCAAACACGAAGTAGCGCCCGGCCCGGTAGACCGGGCGTTGGTTCCACGGGTACGTCGTCGCGCCCCATTCGGGGAAGTAATCCGGCAGGCGGTCAATGGGGCCGGGGGGCGGCGGGGGCGGGAAGCGGCCGGGGATGAGGTAGCCGCACGGGACCACGTCGGCGACGGCGTACTTGGCCGGGCTGGCGAACGCCTCGGCCCGGATGACCGGCAATTTGCTGCGGAATTTCATGGCCGTCATCACGTGCGGGTAGCGCAGGCCCGGCCGGATGTCGAGCCACACGTACAGCGGGTGCGTGGCGTCGTGCCAGCAGATCACGTCGCGGTCGCCGACCTTCTTCGAGCGCAAAAACTCCTCCGCCCGTTTCAGGTCGGCCCAGTCCGGGGCGCAGTGGATGTTGTGGTAGTAGGTGAGCTTGTCTTTCAGGTCCATCGAGTCGTCCGCCCACGCCCGGCCCCACAGGGCGAGGCGGGCCGGGTCGAGGACCGGGTGTTCCGGCACGGCCAGCCGGTGGGTGAACGGCTTGGCTTCCTTGAACCGCTGCAACAGCGGTTGCTCCCCGGCGTAATGCGTGACGGCGCTGCCGAGCAGACACCACGCGAGAAACACCGGCCCGACGGGCAGCCAATGACACGCCAGCACGGCGAGGCCGAGGATGGTCGGCGGGGAGTGGGCGTAGTCGAACTCTTTTTGGATGACGGCCGCCTGGGCCAGCCAGCCGAGGTACAGGGCGCACAACACACCGCGGGCCGCGAGGTCCGGCCGGCGGCGGAAGAGGCCGATCACCGCCAGCGGCACGGCCACGAAGTGCAGCAGGCTGAACGGCGGGAAGTACGTGACCACGAGCCGAATCTTCAACAGCACGCCGGCGACCGTCCACTGGTAATACTCGCCGTTCCAGTTCAGCAGCACGTCCCACATCGGCCCCCAAGTGCCGGTACTCACCAGCCACGCGGAGCCGGCGGCCCCCGCCAACAGCCCGCCGACGATCAACCCGACGGTCGCCAGCAGCATTGCCCGGCGCGGCACGAAGTTCCACGACACCAGCCAGACGAGCAGGGCCGGCACGAGAACGTGCGGCTTGACCCACACGGCCGCCCCCCAACACAGCCCTTCCAGCACGGCCGCTACCAGACTCGGCGATTTCAATTGCCGGCAGCGCAGCCACGCGGCGAGGGTCGCGGGCAGGAGCATCCAGCCGTCCCGCTGGACGTGGATGAATTCCGTTTCAAACAGGTAGAACAGGGCGACGGCGACGGCGAGCCATAGCCGCTGCGAGACCGTGGCCCCGAGTTCGCGGGCGAAGCGCGTCAGCAAGAAAATGATCGCGGCGAGGACCGCCAAATCGGCGAGGCGAATCGCCTCTTGGCCCCAACCAATCAACGGCCGAAGGACCGCGTGGACCCAGACCATCCCCGGCAGGTTGGTCTCGAACACGTCCCGGTAGTGCGTGCCGCCGTGCAGGACGTTCCACGCGGACACGTCGTGATAGGTCACGTCCACCCACACGGGTTGCCGCACGAACAGCGGCCCGGCCAGCAACAAAAGGGCGAACAAGACGGCGCCGGCCAGCCACGGGGAGCGAAGAATGGTCACTGTTCCTCGCCCGGTTGCTCGGCCGGGCCGCCGGCGATGGTGAGCAGGGCGCGGAAGATCGCCGCATCGACGGAGTCGCGCAGGAAGGTCACGCCGCCGTCCGCGAGGGACACGTACGTCCCGCCCGCGTGGCAGCCGCCGAACGGCCGGTCCGGCCCGAGGTACGGCAGGTCGGCTTCGTCCAGTCCCCGCAACGTGCTTCGCCCGCCGCGCAGCCACGGGCCGACATCGCGCGTCGTTTCGATGAACTGGGCCGTGTGGTGCAGACCGTCCGTAAAAGCGGCCAACGGCGTCGGCGTGTCGTACCGGAACGCCCCGGCCTTCACGCCGGTCATGTCGCGCGGCAGGGCCGGCGTGTCCACGCCCAAGCCGCCGAGGGCGATGTAGTTGTTCGGCTGGAAGGCGTCCGCTTGCAGCCCGGCCACGCGCGCGGGGCAGATGGCCGTCGTCAGCCGATACTTGGCCACGTCGGCGTTCTTGCCGGCGTCCCACGCGGCGGCCGTGTCGAGCTGCGGGAGCAACTCCCCCAAGCCGCGCGGGGCGCGCCGCTTCTTCGCCGCGGGGTCCGGGTTCGGCGGGCCGGCGTCCAGCACGTTCAACGTGTAGGCGTACCAACTCAGGCGGTCGTCCGGCGGCAACACATTGGATGGGACCGTGCCGGGCGGGAGTTCCTCGGTCAGTTTTTCCGGCAACGGCTGCCCCGGCAGGGAGGCGTGCCGCATGCCCATCAGGCCGATGTCCTTCAAGTGGTTTTGGCAGGACACGCGGTCACTGGTCAAGCGGGCGCGCACAATGAACGGGACGGCAATCCCCCCGATCAACAGGAGGCCGGCGATGACCAGCCCGACGCGAATGACTTGGCCGGGCCGGGACATGAAACGGAATCCTCTGTTCGATTTGTTTAGCCGCGACGCGACGCTTCGGAGTGGAGCGCGGGCCGGGTTCCGTCAATCGCATCACGCCCGGTCAACGGCGAGCGTCGCGGCGTAAGCCCGACGTGTCTGGGACAGTGTCCATCAAGACACGTCGGCCTCACGGCTCGACGCTCGCCGTTGACAAATGGGAAGCGATGGATGTCAGGACGTTCGCGCTCCACTCCGAAGCGTCGCGTCGCGGCTAAACAAAGGCGCGGGTTCGCGGGTTCCCCCTCGCTCCCGCTCGGCCGTCCGGGTATCATATCCGCACGGGTCCGCGGCGGGGGGCGCAATGACGCAAAAGACAGGGATGGCGCTGGGCGTGGGCCTCATCGCCGTGGCGGCGGGGACGCTCATCGTGTTCAACTTCGGCAACGCCAAGCCGCTCAAGAAAGACCCGCCCGAGCCGGCGGCCCGCAAGGCCGGGGACTTCGACGGCGACCGGGCCATCACGTATCTGACCGCCCTGTGCGACCTCGGCCCGCGCATCAGCGGGTCCGAGGGGATGAAGAAGCAGCAGGAAATCCTCAAGACCCACTTCGAGAAGTGCGGGGCGACCGTCGCCTTCCAGAAGTTCGACGGCAAGCAGCCGAGCCAGCGCTTTGCCGTGCCGATGGCCAACATGGTCGTGAGTTGGAACGCGGACGCCCAGAAGCGGGTGATGATCTGCGGGCACTACGACACCCGGCCCATCGCCGACCAGGAGACCAACATCCGCGACTGGACCAAGCCGTTCGTCAGCGCGAACGACGGCACGTCCACGGTGGCCCTGATGATGGAGATGGCGACGCACATGAAAGCCCTCCCGTGCAAGTACGGGGTGGACTTCGTGATCTTCGACGGCGAGGAGTTCATCACCGACCGCACGCGCGACCGCTTCTTCCTCGGCAGCGAGCACTTCGCGGCCGAGTACAAGAAGAACAAGACCGGGCCGCGGTACGCCGCCGGCATCCTCCTTGACCTGTTCGCCGGGGTCGGGGCCGAGTTCCCGATTGAAGGGCACTCGCGGATTCTCGCCGGCCAGTTGGTGGAAGACATCTGGAAGATCGCCGCGGAGCTGGGGGTGAAGAGCTTCGTGGACCGCAACGGCGGCGACGTGCTGGACGACCACATCGCCCTGAACAAGGCCGGCATCCCGTGCATCGACATCATCGACTTCGATTACGCCCACTGGCACCGCCTCTCCGACACGCCGGAACAGTGTTCCCCCGTGAGCATGGCCAACATGGCGAAGGTGCTGATGGCGTGGCTGACCCGAATCGAATAACCTCGGCACGAAAAAAAAACGCACCACAAAGGCAAACAAAGTCGCACGAAGAAGTCGGACCACAATTTTTTGATGACCTCCTTTGTGAAACTTTGTGGGAACTTGGTGCCGTTGTGGTGAGTCTTGGTTCCGAGTTCCGAATTGGTTTTAACAGATGCTCGTCGCCCTCCTCCTCTCGCTCGGCCTCTCCATCATCGCCCTGGTGGCGTTGCGGTTCCAGTTCCGCAACCTCGCCCGGCTGCGGCGGCAGGCGTTCGCCAGTGACGACCGGGCGTATTTGCGAAGCCAGTGCCGGCGGCGGATTCTCACGTCCGGGTTACTGCTGGTCTTGGCTGGCCTGTTGGCCGGGGCGTACCTGAGCGGGGGCCAACAGCGGTTCGAGGCCATCGGGGAACTGTCCCAGCAAGACCCGCCGCGGGAGCCGACGGATGCGGACCGGCAATTCGTGAAGACGTGGTCGATCTACTGGATCGTCACCCTATGCGTGCTGTTCCTCGTGGTGCTG
Organism: Zavarzinella sp.; assembly: GCA_043767785.1. GTDB lineage: Bacteria > Planctomycetota > Planctomycetia > Gemmatales > Gemmataceae > Zavarzinella. The sequence goes on from JAYUGD010000411.1 coordinate 4,379, forward strand.
ACGGCGACGCTCGACTACGTGGCCGTCGCCGTGTACGGGCGGGCGCAGTTGCGGCGCATCCGCACCGAGCAGCGCGAGTTGCTGGACCGCGACTTAGCCATGTACCGACAGGCCAAGCTGAACGAGCGGATGAACCGCCGCAAAAAAGGCGGCTGACCCCGCCGGCCGATTCCATTTTCTTTCTCCCGGGCGTCTGGTATACTTCCCCCATTGCCCACGTCTTGATTCGCCGTCCCTCCGGATGCCGATATGCCCGCCCAGTTGCTGGCTCTCACCGATGGCCCGAGTATCGTGCTGGACAAGCCGATCTTGTTGCTCGGCCGGCACGCCGAGTGCGATTTGCAATTGAACTCCCGCAAGGTGTCGCGCCGGCATTGCTGTTTGGCGGCCGTCAAGGACTACCTCGTCATCCGCGACCTCGGCAGCACGAACGGCATCCGCATCAACGGGGAGCGCGTGGCCGAGGGGAAGCTGAAGGCCGGGGACGAATTGACCATCGGCAACTTCCGCTACCAAGTGTACATGGAGGGCGCCCCTGCCCCCGCCCCGGCCGTCCCGGCCCCGAAGAAGCCGGCGTCGCCCAAGCCCGCGGACGAGTCGCTGATCGAGAGTTCCGAGGAGCCGATCGCTCTCGAGGACAGTTCGACCAAGGCGAAGAAGGCCGCGACCGTCAAGGCGGCGCCCGTGAAAGCCTTCGGCGTGGAGTACGACGACTCCTTCGTGCTGCCGGAAAAACTCCGGGCCGCCCCGCCCCCCGACCGCCGGGGCTGACCGCCATGCGGAGCCTCCTCGCCGCTCTGTTTTTCGCGGGTCCGCTGCTCGCGGATTCCAAGCCCACGCTCGGCCAGCTCACGCTGAAACCGCCGGACACGGCGGCCAAGCCCGCCCGCGAATTGCTCGGCGAAACCGCCGTGCGCGTGACCGTCGGCGACCAACGCCTCACGATCTGGCTGCGGGCTGACTGGCCCGTACAGCCGAAGACCGACGCCACG
>JAYUGD010000412.1:0-5369 GCA_043767785.1 Zavarzinella sp.
TCAGCATCCCGAACGACATCAAGAGTTTGACGATCCACACCATCGTCACCAAGCCGGTCGAGCGGTTCGAAATCGTGTTGGGGCGGTTCTTCGGCTTCTTGGGCCTCATCACCGCGGCCTTGGTCCTGATGACGGGGTTGGGCCTGGCGCTCATTAACTCCGGGAACGTCTCCGAGGAGGCGACGGAGGAGAGCTTCAAGTCCCGCGTCGCCATGTACGGGGACTTGGAGTTTTTGCAGGCCCGCAAGTCCAACGAGAACTTCACGGGGATCGACGTGGGCCGGGAGAATTCGTACCGCCGATACATCGCCGGGAAGAGTTCGCAGCAGGCGTCGTGGGGCTTCACGGCCGTCCCCGGCGGGGCGAAGCAGACGGACCCGGTCGCCATGGAGTTCGCGTTCGACGTGTACCGCACGATCAAGGGGGAGGAAGGCCTCGGCGTGTCCGTGAGCTTCGACATGCAGACGCACAAGTGGGACCCGGCCCGCGAGGCCGACTTCACCCGGGCGGTGCAGGGCCTGGGCAACGTCAAGCCGGCGGACGCGAACTGGGCGAAAGTGGACCAGATCGCGGAGGAGTACGGCCGCTACGTGTGGAAGAACTGGCAAATTTTCGACTACCACACGTCGTCCGTCCCCGTGCCGGCCGGGCTGTTCCGCAACGCGGCCGGCGACGCGCCGACCAAAGAGAACGCCATCAACCAGTCGGCCGCCGGGCGGGCGTTGCGCCGGCTCCAAGTGAGCGTCCGGTGCGAGACCCCGGCCCAGTTCGTCGGCGTCGCCAAGTACGACCTGTACCTGCTGGAGTCCGAGGGGAACTTCAGCGTGAACTACTTCAAGGGGTCCGTCGGCCTGTGGTACCGGCTCGTCGTGGCCATTGCCATCGCGGTGGCGTGCAGCACGTATCTGGCCGGGGTGCTGGCCTTCCTGACGTCTCTGTTCCTGTTCATCGGCGGCTTCTTCTTGGAGTTCATCCAAGAGCTGTCCCGCGGAATGAATCAAGGCGGGGGGCCGCTGGAGTCCTTGGCCCGCCTCGTGAAGGGCAGCGTGGTCGCCGCGGAGATGGACCCGACCCCGACGTTCCGGGCCTTGCAGTTGTTCGACGGCGCGTACCGCTGGATCCTGCGGCGGGTGCTGAACGTGATCCCGGACGTGGACCGCTACGGCCTGTCGGAGTACGTGGCCCAAGGGTTCAGCATCAGCCCGGAGTTCTTGCTCATTAACTTCGTGCTGCTGCTCGGGTACGTGCTGCCGTGGATGGTCGCCGCGTATTACTTGATGAAGGCCCGCGAAATCGCGGCGTGACGGCGCCCCGCGACGGAAAGCCCCACGACGGCTGTCGTGGGGCTTGTTGAATTTTTGATTCGTCCTTTTGGCACCCGGCTGACATTCTCATGGCCAACATCTACCAACAGGCCGCGACCCGCCGCAAGGTGACCTACCTCGCGGCCATCGGCGTGCTGCTGCTGTCCACGTTGGTCGTCCGCGGGACGGTGAAAATCCCCGTCCCCGGCGTGCGGGAGGCGGTGTACAGCCACTCGATCGAGGGGCGGGCCAGGGAGCACGAACTGACCGAACTGAGCCAAGGGGAGGCCGAGTTGGGCGGGTCGGCGGTGCGCCTCTTGCTCACCGGGTCGCGCGGGCTGGCGGTGTGCGCGTTGTGGCTGAACGCCATCGACAAGCAGCGCCAGCAGGAGTGGAGCGAGATGGACATCTCGGTGAAGTCCATCACCAAGCTGCAGCCGCACTTCACGGCCCCGTGGCTCTTCCAGAGTTGGAACATCACGTACAACGTGTCCGTCGAGATGGACCGGCTCAACGACATGTACTACTACATCGCCCGCGGCATCTCCATCATCGCCGAGGGGGAGTCGCTGAACCGCAACAACCCGGACCTGCGCTACAACCTCGGCTTCTACTACCAGAACAAGTTCGGCGTCAGCGACAAGGTGACGACCCTGCGCTGCCTGCACCAACTGTCCTGCATCCCGGACGAGGACCGCGACCCGGACCGGCTGCTGAACCTGGACCGCACGGTGAACGTGGCGGAGTTCGAGAAGTTCTGCCGGGCCAACCCGCAACTCATCCGCCGGCTGAAGACGACCCGCGTCTCCCCGGACGGGAGCGAGGAGCGCGCCCGCCCGCTGGTGGACCGCCCCGAGGGGGTGATCGCCTTCTTGCGGAACAACCGCAAGTTGCCGTCCCGGTACAAGGCCGGGACCAAGGAGATGTACGACCGCCTCAAGCAATTCCCCGTGCTGCCGGACCTCCGGGACCGGGCCGTGCCGACGCCGGAACTGGACTTCCGCAACGACTTCGGGGACCACGAGTCGGACGCCTTCCTCACGGCCCGGGCGTGGTACGCCTTCGCCAACCAAGCCGTCCCGCCGCCGAACCCGGTGCCGAGCGGCGAGGTGGTGAACCCGGACCCGTTCAAGTACCGGCTGCCGAAGCGGCCGACGCTGATGGTATTCCGGCAGGGGGCGGTGCGGGCGCAGACGTACCACGCGGAGCGGCTGACCAAGGAGGCGTGGTTCGACCGCGAGCCGTGGGAACTGGACGACGTGGAGGGCGACCAGAACATCTGGATCAAGAAGGCCGACGCGGCCGGCAAGCCGGTGAGCGTGGCGCTGACCACGCCGACCGCGGCGCAGGACGCCTGGAAGGAAGCGGCCGCGCGGTGGCGGGAACACGGGCGGGCGAACGGCCTGTACCTGGACCCGACCAAAGTCGCCATGTACGCCGCCTTGGCCGACGAGTACGTGCGGGCGCACCCCGGCATGTACGTGGGCCAGCCGCCCGACCCGGTGACGGCCGAGGAGGAGAACGACCCGCGGCTGGCGGCCCGGCACGAGGCGATGCGCGTCATGAACGGGTACTCCGCGGACCGCCACGTGACCCAGTACGAGTCGTTCGACGTGGAGGCCGAGGCTATGGCGACGGACGACGCCATGCTGGCGTTGAAGCTGTTCAACAAGGCCGAGAAGGCCAACCGCGAGGAACTGCGGGTGGACAAGTCGGCCGCCCTGTACGAGCAGGCCTTCGCGGCGTGGAAACGGACCCTGAATCGGCAAGAGTGCCGGGCGCGGCAGGGGGTCGATCCCGGGATCGCCATCGGCCAGGCGTGCCGCGACCTGCGGGACTTGGACCGCTACCAAGAAATGATGTACGAGCACAACATGAAGTACCTGCGCGTCGCCCAAGAACTGCACCTGGCGGACCGCCGGGCGGCCACGCTGTTGGTCCACGACCTGCTCCGGCACGCCGCCGGCACGGGCGGCAACCCGTTCCAGTTCGCCACCGACCTGACGGTCTTGGCCGACCGCGTGCCGACGCTCAAGGCCGTCACCCCGCTGCCGGTGCCCGGCCCGCTGGACGACATTGCCGAGTCCGACGGCAAGCCGTGGGTGCGGGACGACATCAAGGCCAAGGTGCTGCAAAAGCTCGGGCTGGTCAAGGCGGCGCCCGCCCCGAAAGAGGCCAGCCCGGCCGCGCCGCCCCCCGGGGCGCCGGCCCCATAAGATGACGGGCGCGATTCCCCCCGGCCCCGAACGGCGGACCCGACCGATGAACAAGGTGGCGCTGGCGATTCTCGCCCACCCCGACGACGCGGAATTCCTGTGCGCCGGCACGCTGATCCGGCTGATCCGCGAGACCGGCTGGACCGTCCACACGGCCACGATGACGCCGGGGGATTGCGGCTCCGCGGAGCATTCCCCGGACGAGATTTCCGCCATCCGCCGGGCCGAGGCCAAGGCCGGGGCCGCGGGCATCGGGGCGAGCTACCACTGCGTGGAAGCCCGCGACTTGCGGGTGACGGTCTCGGACGAGTTGATCGAGCATGTCGTGAAACTGATGGCCGAGACGCGGCCCAACATCGTGTTCACGCACAGCCCCGACGACTACCACATGGACCACGAGATGACCAGCAAGGTCGTCCGGGCCGCCACGTTCGCCGCCCCGATCCCGAACTACCTGCACGGCCGCTGGGGCGGCCTAGCGCCGCTCGACCACATCCCGCACCTGTACTACTGCGACCCCTTGGAGGGGAAAAACGTCTTCGGCGACCCGATCCGCCCGGCCTTTTGGATCGACATCTCGAAGCAGATCGCCGACAAGGAGACGATGCTGGCCTGCCACGCCAGCCAGCGCAACTGGCTCTTGAAGCACCACGGCGTGGACGACTACCTGATCGCCATGCGCGCCTGGGCCGAGAAGCAGGGGAAGGCCGCCGGCGTCAAATACGCCGAGGGCTTCCGGCAACACTTGGGCCACAGTTACCCGCAGGACAATTTGCTCGGTCAGTTATTGGGAGATGTCCCAGCCACCTGAACCCCGGACGCTTTACCCATGCCCGCCGCCGACCTCGTCGTCGCCATCACCGGGGCCAGCGGGTCGGCCTACGGCGTCCGCTTGGTCGAAACGCTGCTGCGGGCCGGCCGCACCGTCCACCTCATCATCAGCCCGGCGGCCACGGAAGTCTTCACGCAAGAACTCGCGCTCACCGTGGACTTGGCCAACTTCGACGCCGCCGCTCTGTTCCCCGCCCCCGGCCTCGACCTGTCCCGGCTCCGCTACCACCATTACCGCGACTTCAGGGCGGGGATCGCCAGCGGGTCATTCCTGACGGCCGGGATGGTAATTTGCCCGTGCAGCATGGGCACGGTCGCCGCCGTCGCCCACGGCGTCTCCGAGAACCTGATCCACCGGGCCGCCGATGTGCATCTGAAGGAACGCCGCAAACTGGTGCTGGTCCCGCGCGAGACTCCCCTCGGCGTGATCCAACTGCGAAACCTCGCCACCGTCGCCGAAGCCGGCGCCGTGGTCCTCCCCGCGATGCCCGCCTTCTACACGATGCCGAAGACCGTAGACGACATGGTAAACTTCATCGTCGGCCGCATCTGCGACCAACTCGGCGTGGAGCATGATTTGTTGAAGCGGTGGGGCGGGGGGGATTCGGAACTCGGAATTCGGAATTCGGAATAGAAGACCGGCCGCGGCGACACGTCAGGCGGTGTGTTCAACCATGCGTTGGCCGACGCGCCGCTCCGTAAGGTGCAACCGGATTGCGTTGGCCAATTGCTCGTCTTCCACGTCCCATATTTCTTCGTCCAGCCACCCGGCGACGTTGGAAATTAACTGCCCCATTCGCCAAGCAGGGTGTTCCCGCCGGAGTAGTTCCATGAGTTCGGAGAGTGATGTGGTTTCCAAATTGGTCATGGCAACATGTCCTTCACTTTTGGGGTACGAGTTCACGGCCCGAAACCCTTGAAAACAAGGCATTTTCTGGGGTTCGGTAGTAGATAAGACCACCAAAACAGTGATAAAACTGGCTTTGGCGTTCAAAAACCCCTTGTTTTCAAGCAACTC
>JAYUGD010000413.1:0-5365 GCA_043767785.1 Zavarzinella sp.
ACCGTGTAGCAGTGGCGGCGCGTCTCGTGGCGGACGCACTGTTCCGGGACCATCTTGCAGACGGTGTACGGGATGTCCCGCACGTGCTGCTCGGCCACCGTGTAGCACTTCGTGCGCGTCTCGCAGCGGACGTGTTGTTCGGTCACCATGCGGCACGTCGTGAAGCACTCGTCCTTGTAGGTCGTGTAGCACTCGGTCCGACAGTAGGGGACTTGCACGGTCGTCGTGTACGGCTTGCACACCATGCTGCACGACTTCACGAGCCGCGTCTCTTCCCGCGGCACCCACGTCTTCTTGCAGCACCATGTGCCGGGGCACTGGACTTGGTAGCTGACGGTTTCGCCGCCGCAGTACCGGCTCGTGCAACTGCACGGGTCGAAGCTCCAACAGCCCGGGGCCTTCTCACACTTCGTCACGACCGGGCCGGGGACGTATTCCCGTGACTCCACCCAGTCCCCGCCGCAGACCTTGACGCACTGCGTCGTCTCGACCGGCTCCATGCGGTATTCCGTGCGGCACTCGGTCCGGCACTCCTGGACTTGGCGGTAGCACGTCTGCGGCACCTTGCGGACGTGCTGCTCGTACACCGGCTTCTGCACGCAGAACGGGATTTGGACTTGGTAAGGCTCACTCACTTGACGGTAGGTGCAGTAGCGCTCTTGGCGGCAATGTTGCTCGTACACCGGCTTGCAGACCGTGTACGGGATCGCCACTTGGTACTCTTGCACCATCGGCTTGCGAGTCGTGTAGCGCTCTTGCCGGCAGTGTTGTTCATACACCGGGCGGTACGTGCAGTACGGGATCGCCACTTGGTATTCTTGGACCATCTGCCGGGGGACGGTGTAGCACTCCTGGCGGACGTGCTGTTCGACCTCTTGGCGATAGGTGCAGTACGGGATCTGGACCTGGTACTCCTGCACCATCGGCTTGCACACGGTGTACGGCACGTCGCGGTAGTGCGTCTCGTACACCGGCTTGCAGGTCGTGTACGGGACGGCGACTTGGTACTCTTCCACCTGTTGGCGGTAGGTGTTGTACCGGTGCTCGCGGACGTGCTGCTCGTACACCGGCTTCATCACCGTGTACGGCTGCTGCACGTCGTAGTACTCCGTCACCGGCTTGCGGACGGTGTAGCGGTTTTCCCGCACGCACTGCTCGTACACCGGCTTGCAGACGGTGTACGGCTGTTGCTCCATCACGGTCTGGTACACCGGCCGGTAGCACACCTGCGTGTGCGTCTCCGTGACCGGCTCGTACCGGACGCGGTGGCGCACGGCGGGCATGCAGCACTGGTCCGACCCCAAGACCGTCGGGCCGGAGTACGAGCAGGCCCCGCAGAACGAGGCGTCGGCGGCCTGCCCGAGGGCGAGCAGGCCCACCAAGGCGAACAGGCTAAGGCGTAGGTCCTTCATGAACGGGTCACTCGTGGCGTGGCGTCTGATGACGGAAAACCGTCCTGGAACATCTCCTGCGGCTACCCATTATTTCTGCTTTGCGGACGGGTGATATCCAACCGCAACCGCCCGATAATTGCACAAGGGGGGTAAGCTGCGCCGGCGCGGCTGGCCTTCCGGGCACGACACGAATGATTGGCGGATCGCGGAGAAGCAGAATAATCGGGACAGGTTAACGAAAAGGGCGGTTTACGACCGTGGCCGGGCCAGCCGGACGACCAGCCGTTCGAGTTGCAGGCGGTCGGGGAGTTCGCTGCCGCCCTTCAAGCCGGAGTTGAGTTCGAGCAGCCAGTCGTGCAGTTTGTCCAGCCGATCCTTGCCGAGGTGTTTCAACTGCTTTCGCACGGCGTCGCGGGCGGCGGGGAAGTTGGGCACGCCGCCCTTCGTGAGGGCGTCGTCCACGGTGGCCCCCTGCTTGTGGATGCGGGCCACGCGGGCGAGCTTTCGCAGTTGGAAGCCGAGGCCGCCGAGGAGTTTCATCGGCTCCTCGCCGCGGTCCAGCAGTTCGACCAGAATGCGGATGGCCTCTTCCGGCTTGCCGTCGCCGACGGCGTCCATGATTTTGAAGACGACTTCCTCACGGCTCTTGCCCACGAGGTCGTGGACGTCCTTCGCCTCGATGGCCGGGCGGTCGCTGGTGTAGTCGCGCAGCTTTTGCAATTCTTGGTCGAGCAGGCCCATCTCGGCGCCGACCAAGTCCACCAGCATTTGGGCCGCCGGGGTGGCCAGTTTCTTGCCGTAGTGCGTCTGGCACCAGTCCACGCACCACAACGCCAGCCGGTAGTCGGGCGGCCCCTTGCAGACGATGTGGGCGTCTTCCGGCAGTGCCTTGGCGAGCTTTGTGGTCGCCGGGAACGACTTCACGTCCAGCACCAGCACGCCCACGGCTGACGGGTCGGGCAGGTACTTCTCCAGCGCCGGCCGGAACTTAGTGACGAACTCCTCGGCCGGCTCGACGACCACCAGCCGGACCTCGGAGAAGAACGAGACGGAGTCGAGCTCGTTCCGCACGGTGGAAAAATCGAGGCCCTCGCCGGTGTATGTGGTTAGGGCGTACACCGGGTCTGTGTCCCCGAGGATGTGGGCCTCAATGATCTTGCGGCAATGTCGCTTGAGGAAGTCCTCGTCCCCGGACAGGACGTAGACGGGCTGGCGCTTCCCCTTCGACTTCGCGGCGATGAATTTAAGGGCGTCCATCGGCGGTTGACCGGGGAGAAGAGAAGAGAAGAAAAGAAAACCTTTCTCGCAAAGCTCGCAAAGAGGCAAAGCTCGCAAAGAGATTACGAACACGATTGATGATCTCTTGCCGAGAGAGTCGATCAATTATTCTTTTGTCTTCTTTGCGAGCTTTGCCTCTTCGCGAGCTTTGCGAGAAACGGCTTTATAATTGCTCTTGCCGCGTTTCGTCCAACAGTTTCTTCGGCGCGCCGATGTCGATCACATGAATGTCCCCGGTGAACGCCCGGGAAATCGGGTTGGCGAAGCCGGCCTTCGGGGCGACGAACGTGGCCGTGCAATGGGCCGTCACGGTCAGGCCGAGCGGGTCGCCCGTGTTGGCGTCCAGCCCGCTGGGCACGTCGATGGCCAAGACTGGCTTGCCGCTGGCGTTGACGGCGTGAACCATCTCCGCGTGCGGCCCGGTGACGGCCCGCGTCAGGCCGGTGCCGAAGAGGGCGTCCACGACCCAGCCGGCCTTGGCGCAGGCTTCTTGGAACTTCGGCAGCCAATCCCCCGGCTCCTTGACGTCGATGATCGTGGTCGGGATCTCGGCCGCTTGGGCAATTGCGAAGTTCACTTCCGCGTCGTCCGAAAGTTGCACGGTCCCGCGCCGCGTCAGCGGGGCGATCACCCACAACTCCACGGCCATGCCGTGGTTCTGGGCGTGCCGGGCGACGACGAAGCCGTCCCCGCCGTTGTTGCCCGCCCCGCAGACGATCACCACCGGCTCGCGGGCCGGGTTCAGCGTCGCCAACAACGCGGCGGCCCCGCGGCCGGCGTTCTCCATCAGGAGGACGCCTGGCATGTGGTACAGGGCCGCCGCCGAGGCGTCAATCGCCCGCGATTGCTCGCGGGTCAGGGTCCACGGCTCACTCACGACTTCTTTTCCAGCAGGCCGCGGAGTTTCAGCCAGGCGGCCAAGCGGTCGGGCCACGTGTTCAACTCGCCGTTGTTCCCCTTGGTCCACTTCGGGTCGCGGGCGAGGCCGACGCCGTGCGGCCCCTTCTCGTAGATGTGCATCTCGGCCGGCACGTTGTTCTTTTTGAGGGCCAAGTAGAAGCGCACCGCGTTCTCCGGCAGCACGCCCTTGTCCTCGTCCGTGTGGAAAATGAACGTCGGCGGCGTGTCCTTGGTGACTTGCTTCTCGTTGCTGAAGAACTCGACGAGCTTGGCGTCCGGGTTGGCACCGATCAGGTTGGCGCGGGAGCCGCCGTGCGTCACGCCCGGCTCCATCGAAATGACCGGGTACGCGAGGATGGCGAAGTCCGGCCGGCAACTCACCTTGTCAATCGGGTCTTCGGCGTCGGCCTTGCCAGCGTCGAAGTGCGTGGCGGCCGTGGAGGCGAGGTGCCCGCCGGCCGAGAAGCCCCACACGCCGACGCGCTTCGGGTCGATCTTGTACTTGTCCGCGTTGGCGCGGGCGTAGCGGATGGCCCGCTGCACGTCGAGCATCGGGGCGTTCATCAGCGGGGCGGGGCGGTCCTTCCCGGCGGTGATGCGGTACTTCAGCACGAAGGCGTGGACGCCGAGGCCGTTCAGGAACTCGGCCACCTGCTTGCCCTCGTGGTCGTCGGCGAGGAAGCCGTACCCGCCGCCGGGGCAGATGACGACGGCCGTGCCGTTGGCCTTGTCGGCCGGGGCGGCGAAGACCATCACGCTCGGCGCGTTCTTCTCCGGCGTGCCGACGGACTCGGGGGTCTTGCCCGCCTCCCACAGCGGGACGACGGGTTCGCCCGCCCCGACGGCGGCGGCGAGCAACAGACTGGACAGGGAGAGCATGTCGGTGGTTCCTTTGGGGAATGAGAAGGCGGTTCAGCCTTTGTAAAACGTCCACGGCACGCCCGCCGCGTGCGTGCCGTCAAAAATTTGTCGGGCGAGAGTCAGGTGCTTCTGCACCAAGTTCGCCGACAGACCGAATTCGGAACCGTCGTCCGCCTTGACGACGAATGTCGTGCCCCGATTCATGAACGGCCGGCCGTTGTCGTCGAGGCCGCTCTTCACGTAGTCCTGCACCACTTCCCGGATTCGGTCGAACCGGAACCAGCGGACGCCCTTCGGGTGCTCGAAGGCGAAGCCGTTCTCGCACATAACAACCCGCGTTTTGCGGTTGCCGTACGCCCAGCGCAGCGTGGCCCAGCCGAGGAGGCCGACCAACGGCGTGATCAGAAGGTTCAGCGCCCGGATTTCGTATTTGTCGGCCGTGACAAGATACCAGACGATGAACCCCACTCCGGCGAAGCCGAAGACGACCATCAGTGCGCCGACGATGAACCCGGCAATCACGTTCAGCCTGTTGCCGGGGTACACCGCAACGAACGGCCCGAGCCGCTCGGTGAATGGGTCGATGTCCGGCGGCGGGTCGTTGCTCACGGGCGGCTCTGAAGGGTGTCGGCCGCAATTTTATGGGAAACGGGCCGGGCGGGGCGCGGTAAGATGGCGGAGACATCCGAACGGGGACTGACGCATGACGACCGCCTTGGAAATCGAGACCGATGAGCCGGAAATCGAGACGGAGCCGATCTCGACCGTCGCCGACTTGGTGGCGAGACTCGGGGACGTGCCGCCGGAACGCATCTTGATGACGCCGAGGCCCGGCCAAGCGACTGAGGCCGATGCGGTCCGCTTGACCGGGCGGGCGGACAAACAAATATGCGAGTTGATCGACGGCGTCCTGGTGAGAAAACCCATGAGCA
>JAYUGD010000414.1:0-5363 GCA_043767785.1 Zavarzinella sp.
CCGATCCTCACGCGGAGCGTGAGGAGTACAAGGGGCGACCGAGAAAGATCAATCGTGGCCGCGTGCGGTATAATCTCCGTTCTTCATTTCACTTCCCGAACGTCGCCACTGTCGTCAGGAACCGCTCCAGCTTGCCGAACACTTCGTCCACGGCGTCGATGGCCTCTTGCGGGGGCTGTTTGCCCTTCTCGGTCGGCAGGAGCATCTTCTTCTCGTCGGCGATGACCGCTTGGATTTCTATTTGGCGCTCGGCCAAGCCCGTGGGAATCGCTGGCAGGCGGCCGTTGACGCGGTCCTTCGGGAACGCGGCCTTGGCCCGCGCGCCGTTGAAGTATGTTTCCAGTTGGGCCAGCAATTCGGCGTCGGCCGGGGAGAACGCCGGGACGGCCGGCTTGGGCCGCAGGGCCGGGTGCTTCGAGTACGGCATGAACTCGTAGCCCTCCCGCAGCATCTCCAGCATCGGCATCGCCGGCGGCTCGCCCTTCGCCTCCACGTTCCAGTCCGGCTTCTGCCGCAGTAGCTCGAACTCGCCGGCCAGCGTCACTAAGTCGCGGCGAATCTTCAGCACTTGGGCGGCGGTCGGGTTCGGCCCGGCGTACACCTTCAAGGCCGGCCGCTGGTCCGCAGGGACGAAGGCGTAAGCGTCCGCCTCGCCGTGACTGGCGGCCGTGACGAACCGGCCCACCGGGGTGATGTCCAGCAGGACGTTCGGGTCCGTGCAGTTGAACGTGAGCTTGCCGACGCGCACTTGGTCGGCCGGGGCGAGCGGGGCCTTGGCGGCGGAGATCATGTCGTTCAACTCGTCGCGCACGTCCTTCTCGTCCGCGTCCAGGGTCTTCACCCAGCGGTCGTAGTCGTCGCGCACTTCGTTGGCCGGCCCCGCGTCGGGGGCGCGCCACGTCTTGGCGGCGTACCGGCCGGCAACCACCCCGCCGGGGATGGCGACCATCATGACGACGAGCAGCGCTTGTTTCACGGCATCTACCTCAGTGCGAATTTTCAGCGGCCATCGGGAGACCGGGCGTCGTGCCCACTTGTTTACACCGCCGCGAGGCGGTCTCGTTGGAGTTCCGCCTTCAGGCGGTCTTGGGCCTGTCACCCACGGGCGGCCGGCGAACCGAGTCTTCGAGGGTTCGCCTTCGTGGGTGACGACTGTTCGCCCAAGGGGTCGGACCTTCGAAGACTCAGTCCTCCTGCCTACTGCGGCGGGAAGGCGACAGACCGCTTAAAAGCGGGACTCCAACGGGACCGCCTGACGGCGGTTGGGATTCGGGCGATGCCGGTGGGTATCACGTCATCGGCAACTGCCCCCGCTCACTTCGGCAACGACACCGGCGTCGCCGCCGGGCCGGCGCCCCACGCGGGCAGCGTCGGGCGGTCAACCAATCCCTTTGCTTCCACGAAGACCGTCGTGCCGCTCTCCGGCTCGGCGGCGACGGCCAACGGCTTCGACTGGCCGCGCTCCCACACGAACAGGTCGCTCTTCGTGCGGACCGATTCGGCCAGTTCCTCCACCGGGGAGGTTTGCCGGGTGATCTTGACGCGGTACGGCAGCGCTCGGCCGGGGGCAAAGTCCGCGGCCGTCACCGGGACAGTGTCCGTCCAGTCGCGGCCCGGCTTGGCGGCGACAGCGGCCGTCCGCTTGACGGCGTCCGGCCCGACCCGTTGGCCGAGCGTCATCTCGATGTCGTGGTCCCGCGCCGGCGTCCGGTCGCCCCAGCGGACGGTGACGACGGCCGTGGCCGGCGACCCGTCCCGCGCCCAGCGGCGGTACTCGGCCATCTGTTGCACGTCCTTGGCCATCTTGCCCGGCGGCGTGAGGGAGAGGTACGCGCTCACGAGTTGGTCGAGCGTTTCCGGCGGCGTGGTCGAGGTGGCGGCCGCATCTCGCAGGCGGGTGTAGCGGAACTCGTCCTCGGCCCGCCGGACTTCCGGGCGGTTCTGGGCGGCCAGTTGTTCCGGCACGGTCGCCCCGAGCAGCGCCTTGGCGGCCGGGGAGGCGGCGAAGAGACTCAGCCCGTCCTCGGCTTGCGTGAAGCGGTGTTCGGTGAGGCGGGCGAGCGTCCACTCACGCAGTTTCGGCTCGGCCGTCTTGCGGTAGTCGGCCCGCACCTCGGCGAGGCCGAGCGGCTCGGCGGGACTCCACGCCTTCAGGCGTTCGCTCCACGCGCTCAACCACTCGGCGGCGGCCGGCACGTCGGCCCGGGCCATGCGGGCGCGGTACTCGGCGGCGAACATCGCCCACTGGTCGGCTTTGCCGGCGTCCCCGGTGGCGACGGGCTTTTCCACGATTCGTTCGACGATCTTCTCAACGGGCTTATCCACGTAGACGATCTTCTCGACGGTGACCGGCTTTTCGACGACCTTCTCGACGACGATTTCCTTCACGACCGGGATTTCGACGACGCGCTCGACAATGTGCGGGTTCGGGTCCGGCACGACCACGCGGGCGGTGTACACCTCGCGGACGTGTTGGTCCCACGTCGTGTCCACTTGCGTGTGATACCAGACGCGGGCGACGCCGCAGAGCACCAGCACCACCCACGGGAACAGGTTTCGCCGACGGCGGGGCGGCACGGGCGCCGGCGCGGCCGCCAGTTCGGACGGCGTGACGGTGTTCGCGGGCACTTCCGAGAGGGAGCGGGCTTGGTCCACGGAGGCGAGCACTTTCGCCGGGGTGACTTTCACCGGCTCGGGTTTGGGCATGGGCTTCACCGGGGCGAGGGCCGGGGGCGTGGCGACGACGATCTTTTCCACCGGGGCGATCTTCACCGGGGCCGGCTTGGGCGCCGGCTTCATCGCGACCGGGGCCGGCTTCGGCGCCGGCTTGGGTTCCGGCTTCGGCTCGGGTTTCGGGCGGTTCATCTCCAACGCGATGGCCGGCGTCGGCAGCGCGGCCACCGGCGTCAGGTCGATCTTGATCGGTTCCGGTTCTGGCTCCGGCGTCGATTCAACGACGACCGGCTCGGGCTTGGTCTCGGCGACGGGTTCCGGCTCCGGTTCCAACTCTTCGGGCTTGGACATCGCGCCCATGCCGCGCGGCAGCGTCGCCCACATGCCCATGCGCGGGAGGCTGTCCCACCCGGCCTCGTGCCACTCTTCCAGTTCCGGAAGTTCGATGAGCGAGTCGTGCCGCCGTTCGTCCCAGTTGACGGCCGCGACGGCGTCCCCCAGCACGTCGAGCCGTTCCCGCAGTTGCAGGATGATCTCGTCCCGCTCCTCGTCCCCGAGTTGGTCCACGTCGATGCCGGCCAGCACGAGCGTTTCGATGCCGGTGGTCCCGGTCGCGTCGTCCGTCTTCGTGTGCCGGACGGCGAGGAAGTCTTCCCCCTCGATCTCGTTGAACTCCGGCGCCTCGTCCCGCGTGAGCGTCACGTAATGGGCCGCGACGGCGGCGTTCAACTCGCGGCCGGGCGGGGCCAAGAAGCGCGGCCCGTGGCCCCCGGAGAACGGGGTCTCGGCGATCAGCACCGGGCTACGCATGGCGAATCCTTTCCCCGCGGCGGGAGTCTGTCATCGTCTTTTATCGGTTCCGGTCGCGCCGGACTTGAGGGTTGCACGGGCGTCAACGCCAACTAGCCTTTACCCCATTTCGCCCATTCGGTATGGCGGCCGAACGCTATTCGCTTGCCGGGATGTCGCCATGCGCTCGTTAATTGCCGGGATGGCCGTGATGATTTGGGCGGCTGTGGCCGCGGCCCAAGTTCCCCCGCTTCCCCCGCCGCCCGCCGGGCCGTCGGCGACAGACGCCGAGGTGATTCTGACGGGAGCCGCGCCTTCGCCGGTCGTCCCGGTCGGACAGCAGCATAACTTCGGGGCGCAGATTCAGTTCGGCTACCCGAACGGCCTGCGGCTCCAGTACGCCGCCTTCAAAACAGATCAAACGTCGTTCTTAGTCGAAGGCTTCGCCGGGGCGCGCGACGGCCTCTGGGGCAACGAGGCGGTGTACGGCGTCGGCGGCCGCGCCCTGTTCACGCTCGCGTCCAACGGCGTCAACAACGCCCTCCTGTTCGGGCCGGGCGTGGGCGTCGCCTTCTGGCAGGCCGAGAAGCCGTCGAACCCGTACGGCGGCTGGCCGTACTTCTATGACTACCGCCGCCCGGAGACGGACCGCACCTTCCTGACGCTCGACGCCAATATCAGTTGGCTGCATGACTTCACCCCGGCGCTCGGCTGGGAAATCGGCCTCACCATCGGCGCCCGCATCGGCCTCACCGGGCAGAACGAGGGGGGCGAGAAAGTCAGTGGCCACATCACCGGCGGCACCATCGGCGTGTTCACGGGCCTGCGATTCTAACCAAGCGCGGACCCGGCCCGCCCATTCGCTTTTCGGGATTCGTAAGCTCACGGGCGGGGGAGTTGGGCGCCCGGCGGCGGCGGCGCCCCGCCCTCGAATCCCCGGCACCAGTTCGTAATAGAAGGGCATGATGAGGCAACGCGCACACCGAGCCTTGGCCGTCCTGACCGCGGGGGTCGGCGTCTTGACGGCGGCCTTGTTCGTTAACGGGTTCGTCGTCCCCGGCCTGCTCGGCGCCGCGGCCGTCGCGGGCGTCGTCGGGTGGGCGGCGGTCGCCGCGAAGCGACGGAGGCCGGGCGACCCGGCGGCGCCGCCGGCCGGCGCCCTGCGGCCCGCGAGCGCGCCGCCCGACGGGCACATCCGCTTCACGCTCGTTGTCGAGGGCCTGGCGCCGGACCGCGTCGCGGCGGTGTGGGACGACTTGTGCCGGCCGGACCGCCCGGCGTCCGAAGACTTGCGCCTCCTATTCCGCACCTTCACGCTCACCGAAGGCCGGCGCTTCCGCTTTCTGAAAGGCGACCCGACGGCGACGGCCGCCGTGCTGACGCGCGTGCTGGGGACCGCCGCCGGCGTCCCGGTCCGGACATCCCTCGAACCCGCCGCCGAGCGGACGCCCCTGTGGAATTGAGCGGGGGCGGGCGAGGATCCGGGGGCCGCCCCCCGGCCATTGCCGCCGCCGGCCCCCCAATCAGATCACGATCCTCAAATTGAAGCTGGTGATGATCGACGAGCCGGTGATCGAGTTGCCGTCCGCGCCGCCGCCGGACGAAGCCGCCAGGTTCGTCCGCGTGTCGGAGCCGTTCTCGGCCTGGGCCGGGAACGTCTTCACGTCGTCGTTGAACTGGTCGTCCACCCCGCCGCCGTCGTCGTCGTAGAAGCCGTTGCTCCGCACTTCCAGCGTCTCCCCTTCCCGCAGGATGAACGTCCGGCTGGCCGCCGGCAGGCTGATGATGTCGTTGTTCATCATGTCCGCGCTGAAGTCGGCCAGCGTCTCCAGCGCCCCGGCCTTGCCGGCCACGTCCACGATCCACGGGTCCAGAAAGTTGCGCGGGTTGTCCGGGTCGCG
>JAYUGD010000415.1:0-1833 GCA_043767785.1 Zavarzinella sp.
GCCGTAGCCGCCGCCCCAGCCGCCGCGGCGGTGGGATTGTTCCGGAGATTCCTTGTCGAGTTCGGACCCGGCGGGGGTCGCGACGGCGACGGCGGGAGCCGGCACGGTGGCGGGCTTCCCCTTGGCTTCGCGGTCCAGTTCGTCCGCCCGTGCGGCGGAGCCGGCCAGCAAGATCGCGGCGGCGCATCCCAAAAGCGTTCTCATCGTGTAACTCCCTGTGGGCAACTCATGGTAGGCAGACATCGGCCGCCGTGTCGGTAAACACCGGCGCCGACTTAACGTCAACGATGTATTTTAACACTCTTGCGCCGTCTCCCGGAAAGAAAATCCTCACTCGCCGACTTACCTTTCCGAAAGCCGCTCGCCCGTATCATTGATTTGATGGTTGTCCGAGGCTAACGTGAGAACCGCATGACATTTCGGAGCATCTCCCGCCGTCAATTTCTCGCGGCCGCCGGGTTGTCCGCGACTTCGCTGACGGGACAGGAACCAACGGCGCGCCCGGTGGCGGCCGGGTTGGAGCCGTTCGACAAGTTGATGGCCACGTTCGTCGAGAAGAACAAGGTGCCGGGGGCCGCGCTGGCCGTCACGCGGGGCGGGAAACTCGTCTACGCCAGCGGTTTCGGCTACGCCGACGTGGAGAAGAAAGAGCCGGTCACGGCGACCGCGTTGTTCCGCATTGCCAGCATCTCCAAGCCGTTCACGGCCGTGACCGTCCTCCGCTTGGTCGAACGCGGCAAGTTGAAACTCTCGGACAAAGTGTTGGACCACATCAAGCTCACGCCGCACGTCCCGGCCGGGGGAAAGGCCGATCCGCGATGGAACGACATCACCGTGGCCCATTGTCTCCGGCACACCGGCGGGTGGGACCGGGACAAGTCGTTCGACCCCATCGGCCGCGTCGGCCAAATCGCCAAGAGTCTCGGCGTCCCGCTGCCGGCGACGCCGGACCACCTCGTCCAATACATGATGGGCCGGCCGCTGGACTTCGACCCCGGCGCGCGGGCCGCGTATTCCAACCTCGGGTATCTGGTCTTGAGCCGAGTCATCGAAGCGGTGGCCGGCCCCTACGAGGCGACCGTGCGGGAAGAAGTCTTGAAGCCGCTCGGCATCACGGCCATGCGGCTCGGGCGGGGGAGCCTCGAACACCGGACCAAGGGGGAAGTGAAGTATTACCCGGCGAAGCCGTGGGCCGGGCCGGCGGTGGTCGGGCCGAAGATCGGCGAACAAGTTCCGGGCCAATACGGGGCGATGAACATTGAAGGCTTCGAGGCCCACGGCGGCTGGCTCGCCTCGGCCGTCGATCTGGTCCGTTTCGTCGCCGCGTTCGACGACCCGGCGAGAAGTCCGCTGTTGAAGGAAGAGACGATCCGAACAATGTGGTCTCGGCCGGAGGGCCGGGCGGGGCACGATGCCGAGGGAAAGCCGTTGCCGGCTTATCTCGGGTGTGGCTGGATGGTCCGGCCGGTCGGCGACAAGGGGAAGGCCAACGTCTGGCACACCGGCTCCATTTCCGGCACGTCCACGCTCGTGGTCCGGCGGTGGGACGGCCTCAATTGGGCGGTCCTGTTCAACGGCGACCAGAACCCGGACGGGAAGGCCTTGTCCGCCCTGATCGACCCGCTCGTCCACGAGGCGGCGGACCGCGTGACGGACTGGCCGACGGGGGACTTGTTCGGGAGATTTTACGGGGAAGTGAAGAAGGGGTAGCGTAACCCGCCTTCACGGAGCGAGGCAGGGTGTATCCGCCGATTCTGGTGGCATGGTTCAAACGGCGTTCCAGTAGGTGTCCCATTGGCTGGAGTTCCGCACGTTGACCAGACTGGCCATTTT
>JAYUGD010000416.1:0-5359 GCA_043767785.1 Zavarzinella sp.
GCGCTGATCCTCAAGGCGGCGAAGCAGAAGCACATTCGCGGGATCTTGGCCCAGAAGCCGTTGGCGATGACCGTGGCCGAGGCGAACGCCTGCGTCGAAGCGTGCGAGGCGGCCGGCATCGTGTTGAGCGTGAACCAGAACATGCGCTTCGACCAGTCCGTGCGGGCGATGAAGGGCCTGCTGAACTCGGGCCAGCTCGGCGACATGGTGTTGGCGAGCATCGACATGCGGGCGATCCCGCACTGGATGCCGTGGAGCGAACACTTGCACTCGCTGTCCACGTTCGTGATGAGCATCCACCACTTGGACACGTTCCGCTACTGGCTCGGCACGCCGGACCGCGTGCTGGCCAGCACCCGCCCGGACCCGCGCACCAAATTCCCGCACACGGACGGCATCAACCTCTACATTCTGGAATACGACTCCGGCGCGCGGGCCATGTCGTGCGACGACGTGTGGGCCGGCCCCGCCCGCGAAGGCGCCGCCCAAGACATCGGCATCCGTTGGCGCGTTGAAGGAACCAAGGGCATGGCGCGCGGGACCATCGGCTGGCCCGCCTACCCGGCCCGCGTCCCCAGCACGCTCGACTACACGCTGACGGCCGCCAACGAATGGGTGAGCCCGCGCTGGGACGAAGTCTGGTTCCCGGACGCTTTTGTCGGCACGATGGCCCAACTCCTGGTCGCCTTGGAAGACAACACCCCGCCCGAGATCACCGCCCGAGACAACTTAGAAACGCTGGCCTTGTGTGAGGCCGTCTACCAAGCCGCCAAGGGCCACCGCGTGACGACGGTGCGGGAGTTCTTGCCGTGAACCCGTGGCCGCCGACGGCGTCAATCTTGACGCCGCCCCCCGCGGGCCATAATTTGAGGTGACGGTCGCTTAGCTCAGTTGGTTAGAGTACTAGCATGACACGCTAGGGGTCACAGGTTCGAATCCTGTAGCGACCATCAGAATGTTGTGACGGGAAGCGTCACAAACTGTATCAGCATGACTAACCCCTTGCCCGGCAGGGGGTTCGTTCATTTCCTGCCCCTTCCCGCCGTGTGCTGACTGCACCGGATTTTGCACCCCATCGGCCCCGACTGCACCGGATTTTGCACCGCTTGGCGAGACGGCGCGGGCGAAGTCTTCATCCGTCACCCCAAGGTAGTGCTTCGCGGCCACGCGCTCCGAATTCCCGAGCCATGCACAAACGACGTGCGCCGGATGCACCCGCGTCAATTCCGTCTGGCGACTGGCGCGCAGGTTGTGGAACAGTCGGGGCCACTGGACTAACCCGGCCCGGCGAAGAATCTGCACGAATTGCTTGCGATAGATCGGCAGCGGGTTCGGGTACTGGCGGACAAGGTGAACGGTCCCCGGTTCCGCTTCATCAAAGGCGGCTTCAAGGAACGGGCGAAGTTCGGGGAAGATCGGCGTGAACCGCTCGCCGTGCCCTTCGTGGTGTTCCGTCTTCGGACTCGGCACGCGCAGCCGGTCCCGGTCCCAAAGCACATCTGCCCACGTCAACAGTTGAATTTCGCTCGGACACCGCAATCCGCCGAACCGGGAGAGGGCAAACACCAAGCGGAGTTCCGCGGACGGGCAGGCGGCCAGCACCTTGTCGGCCGTGTCCTTGTCGATGAAGTGCCAGTTCGCCATGTTGGATTCGCTCCCGCCCTTCACCCCCTCCATCGGGTTTGTCGGGATCAGCTTCTTGCGGACGGCGTGCCGGAACATCGTCCGCACGGCTTTGACCGTCCGCGCCGCCGTCGCCGGTTCGTACTTGGATCGCAGGAAGGACGCGAATTCGTCCCCATCCCCGGTCGTGACGGCCCGCAAGTCCGTGTCCGCCGGGAAGAATTGCAGCACCCGCTTCACGAATGTCGTGAGGACGCGCAACGTGCTGGCCTTGATGTCCCGGCGGCCGGCCAGATAGCTTTCAAGGAACACGCTCAATTTCATGCTCTGGCGGTCGGGGATCAACCCGACGGCGGCCAGCTTGGCGGCCAAGTCGTCACCCACGCGGGCCAGCCAGCCGGCCGTGTCGGCGTCCAACGCGATGCCGGATGCCGTCGCGGAGACGATGGCTTCCACCCGCCCCTTGACTTCGCGGGCGTGGTGGATGCTCACCTTGCCGAGCCGGATGGACTTCCGCACCCCGGCCGGGTCGAAAAATTGAAGCGTCTTGAGACCGGTCTTCCGGTCGCTGGAAATGCTCGCCATTGGCTGTTACCTTCCGCAAGGATCGGCCGGGCGGGGGATGCGGGCTTGCGGTCCCGCGGTACACCCCGCCCGGCCAAGGTTTTGTGATTGTAGCACGGCCCCGGCGCGTCGCGCCATGTCCGTTTTTCGCGTCGTCAATCCGCACGGGAAGCGGCCCAACCGCGTCCCGTGCGTGGTCCCTTCTGGGATACCCGAAGCGTGCTTCGCAAGTCCGGTACGGCTTATTTCGGGTTACAACGCGAAGCGGGCTTCGCGTTGTAACCCGAAGCCCGCTTCGGCATAGGACACGTCAGCCGGGAAGCGTCACCCGGTAGACGGACGGCCCGGCATTGATCCGCCCGCGCTGGACCCGAACAAGCAACCGCTTGTCTTGCAGCGACCGCACGGCGGATTGAACGGAGCGGACATCGCACCCGCACCGGCGGGCAAGGTCCGTCTGTCCCGTGCGGGCCAACCCCGTCTCGCGCTTGGTGTCGCGGAACAGGGCGAGCCACACGGCCACTTCCACGCGGGTCAGTCCGCCCATCACGGTGTCGGCAAATGCGTTGAACACGGCCCACCGATCCGACGGCGGGCGAGCCGGCGGCGGGCGGCCCTTGCGCGTCCCCGTGCCCTTGTGCGTCGTGTCCGCCGGTCCGTCCGGGGCCAAGGTCTCGCCGGGCGGTAGTTCCCCGCCGTGACGGTCATTCACTTCCGCAAGCGTCAACGCCATCATGCCCCCCTTCGCTTCGCGGGGGCCGTCACGTCGAAGGCGGCGAGCGCGTCGAAGTCTTCCGCGGGGGAGAACGCTTGCACGGCCCCGTCGAACGTCAGGGCCACGTCTGCGGGCGCGCCGTCCCGTTGCTTGGGGTTGGCCAGCGTGACGCCGGGGCCGTCCGCGGCCGGTTGCAAGATGTAAACGGCGTCGGCCCCGTACTCCAACTCGGACGAGCCGCGGAGGGACGCCATCCCCGGATTCGCGTAAGTCGAGCCGTTGGGGGAGTTCCCGCGGGCCAGCGCGGACACGGCCAAGACGAGCGCGCCGCCGTGGCCGAACGTCCGCAGCATGTCCATGTTGGCGTTCAGCCCCGCGCGTTCGTCCGCCTTCTCCCCGGTCAGCGTGAACCGCTGAACGTAGTCCACGATTAACACCTTCGCCTGGACTTGATCGGCGGACAGGGCGACGTGTTCCAGCGTGTACGGCTCCCGGAGAAACGTCAGCCGGTCCCCCACTTGGCGGAGCGTGTTCACCCCGACGTGAACCCGCCGCGTCTGGTCGTCGGTCAGTGTCCGGTCTCGGAGACACGTCAACGGCACGCCGGACAGCCGGGACACGATCCGCTCCAGTAACCGCACCGGGGCCATTTCCACGTTCGCGATGAGCGCGCGGGCGGCCGGGTTCATCCGCAAGAGTTCGACCGTGATTTGCAGCATGGCGGCCGTCTTCCCCGCGCCCGGTTGCCCCGCGAACACGGCCACCATGCCCGGCCGCAGGTCAACGGGGCCGAAGGGGGAAGGCAGGGCGTACTTCTCCGGCGGTTCGCCGGATTCGAGGTCCGCGAGCCACCCCCCGATCAAGTCCGCCGTCGAAACGACGTTCGGCGTCATGGCGTCGGCCCCCCTTCCCCCATCTGGCGGCGGGCGTGGTCGATGCCGCACTGGATTTGCCGGCGGACTTCCGACGGCGTCAGCCCGTTGTCCCGGCCGGGTTCGTCCAGCACGGCGGCCACGGCGGCGGGCGGACAGCCCAACTCCGCCAGCGCGGCCGCGCACCGGAACAACGTCAAGGCCCGCTCCCCTTCCGCGACGCCGAAGCGAATGAACTCATGCAGGTACTTCGGGGCGCGCAGCTCCCCCGCGGCGGCGTCCCGGCGGATGACGGCCCGCTCCCGGCCGCGCTCGGCCGTCAGCCGGGCGGCGGTCTCCCAATCGCGCAACACGGTGGGCAAACGGTCCCCCACGGACCGGATGCCGTCCCCGGCCGGATGCCTGGCGCGCTCCAGCACTTGCTCAACGCTCATGCGCACGAGGTCGTCGGCGTCGATCCGCCGCTTGTACAAGCCCGTCTTCGCGTGCCGGGAGTTCGGCAGTCGGATGATCCGGTTCCGGTCGTAAATGCTCAGGTCGATGGCCACCCCGGCGGCCGTCGCCAAGCCGTCCGCGAGCGTCTTGGCCACGTCATTGAACACGGGCGACGGTTCCGGCTCCGGCAGTTCGAGGCCGACGTGAAACCCCTTGCGGCCGGAAAAGTAGACCGGCAGCGCGCCGTCGATCTCGGGGAACCGTTGCGTGAGGAACGCCACCAACCGCTTCGCGGCGGCGAGCGCGTCCGCCAGTTCGGGCCGGTCGATGTCGAAGGTGAGCCACTTGCACCAGCACGACCCCGCGAAGCCCTTCACCGATCCGCCGTTGTCCCGGTGATGCGCCGCCATGTCCGGCCCGAAAACGAAGTGCGACAAGTAGCCTTCGCGGGTCGGGTCGATGCCGGCGGACAGGTCCGCGTAGGCGTCCAACGTCCGGCGCCAGTCCACCAGATGGCGGGGGGACTCCGGCGACCCGTCAACGGCCACGCCGACGCGGGGGATGTCAAAAGGGAGTTCCATTGGTCCCCCCTTCGCTCCCCGGCTTGTCGAGGCCGAATTGCCCGAACGGCGAAGCGCCGGCCGGCGGCGGGGCGGGCGCCGCTTTGCGTTGGATGTCCGCGAAGCCCTTCACGTCGTTGACTTCGGTCCCGTCGTCCATGCGTTGCACGGCGGCGATGACGCGGAGGTGAATCTCCGCCCCGGCGGGCGGGTAGGGCGAGAGTAGGTCTTGCGTGGAAGCCAGCCCGAAGGCGGCCAAGTCGCGCTTGGCGTAAGGGATGGCCTTCTCGGTGAACGTCCACACGCGGAACAGTCGGCGGCCGCGGTGGTCCCCCTCGGTCACTTCAAAGGTCAACTTGTAACAGTCGTCCCCCTTCCGGGTCTTGTCCAACCGGCCGGACACCACGCGCACGGCGTAGAGGCCGGGCGGGACGGGAACGAGTTTGGCGGCCGCCTCGGTCGCATCGAAGGCGTCGAAGCCGTTGAATCCGCCCGGCTTGCCGGGCGTGGAATCGAAGGATGAGGCGAAGCTCATTTCGCACCCCCTTCGGCCACGCGCCGCACTTCGGCGTCGGCGATGAGGCGCCGGA
>JAYUGD010000417.1:0-1831 GCA_043767785.1 Zavarzinella sp.
GGAAGACCAGACTGACACGGGATTCAATGAACAAGACCCCAAGCGCCGACTCGGGAATTTCACCGGCGCGGGGGAAGCGGCCTTCAAGCAGCCCGGCGGACGCAACGACGCGAACCACGGGTAATCACGTCGGGTACGGCCACTAGAGGTTGTCTCGGCCGTACTCCTCTCGTCCGCCCGTGTCGTGTTCTCTTCATGGGGATCAGACGAATGCCCGCCAAGAATCCCACTTTACACGGGGCCGCGCCCGAGTCGAAGGCCCATTCAGAAGGTCTGCTTGCGAAATTCGCGCGTGTCGCCGCAGACTGGACCGGCAGTTCCGCCGCGTTCGGCTTATCGGCGCTGATCGTAATCATCTGGGCCGTCACAGGCCCCGTGTTCGATTATTCCAACACATGGCAACTCGTCATCAACACGGGGACGACGATCATTACGTTCCTCATGGTGTTCTTGATCCAGCGCGCCCAAAACAAAGATTCCCAAGCCATCCATTTGAAACTGAATGAATTGGTCGCCGCCGTGCAAGGGGCGAGCAACAACCTCATCAATGCCGAGGGGTTGACCGAAGACGAATTGAAGACTTTGAAAAAGCACTACTGCACGCTTGTCAAACTGGCCGCCAAAGACGAGACCGTCACCGACTCCCATTCCGTGGAAGACGCGAAAAGTCGCCATGTTGTCAAAAAGAATGTTGCCGCTGACAGGAGTTTGAGCGGACGGGGGAAGCAGAAAAAGACTCGTCCGCGATGACGCACGGCCGCGCCCATCGTCCGGCGCCCGAGTTCCCAGTCAGAGCAGAGTTCAGGCCCGCTGACGCCGTCTAAAATAGCCAAGGCACCAAGCGGCCCCCAAGGCCGCCATGCCGACGACGGCGGCTTTCATAACGGGATTTTGCTGTTCCACCAACCGGGTATAGGGGCTGGCGCCCACCGAGAGACGGCCCCACCCGCCGTTTACGGTCATCGGCCCGGTCGAATGCTGAAACAGATTGTCTGTCCCGTCATCGGCCCGCCGCGACGTTTGCAGTTTCACGCCGGCGTCGCCGGCCGTCATCAGCCAGTCCGCCAAGTGCGGGGAGAACTGCTTCATCAAAATCAGTGACTTGCCGGCCAAGCCGACCACCACTTCCCGGCGCGGGTGTTCGCAGACGGAGATGATCGCCGCGGCGACGGCGGCGGCGTCGTAGGCCGGGGGCGTCGGCTGCGGGAACACGCCGCCCAGTTTGGACCGGGCGTGGGCGAAAAACGGCGTGTCGGTCGCACCCGGCAAGACGGTGCAAACTTCAATGTGCGTTCCCGACCGATGCGCTTCGATTCGCAGGGCGTCCGCGAAGCCGATCAGGCCGTGTTTGCTCGCACAGTAGGCGGCTTGAAGGGGGACGGACATCTTGCCCAAGACGGACGCCACGTTGACGATCACGCCTTCCCCTTGCCGCTTCATCACCGGCCACACGGCCTTCATCCCGTAAATGGCCCCGTGCAAATTGACTTGAAGGACGCGGTCAATCTCTTCGACCGTGGCGTCTTCGACCGTCGCGTATGTGGACACGCCCGCGTCGTTGATCCATGTGTCAATGCGGCCGAAACGCTCCGCCGCCACATGCGCCAGCCGCTCCACTTGCGGCCAGTCGGCCACGTCGGTCGGAACGACCTCGGCGTGCCCGCCGGCCTCCTCCAATTGTTCGGCCACTTCGTGCAAGGCATTTTCGGACCGGGCGGCAAGGACGACGCTGGCCCCGCGGCGGCCAAGTTCCACAGCGGTCGCCCGTCCGATGCCCGATGAGGCCCCGGTGAGGACAACCACTTGATCTTTTATGGGGCGAGGCATGGAA
>JAYUGD010000418.1:0-1831 GCA_043767785.1 Zavarzinella sp.
TGAGCCCCCTGTCTTGTTGAAGTAAGACAGGGGGCTCACGCCCCCCGCTCGCCAAGAATGCGGGCCTTTTCGCTGGCATCTCGCCCCGCGATGTCCGAAAATCACTGAATAGAATTCGCCCCGGCCGTCGCTGGCCCACATCGAGTTCCTCGGGGAAATCCTCATGCGTCACCTCGTCCTCGCCGCCCTCTTCGCCGTCGCCGCCGTCGCCCCCGCGGCCGAGACGGGGCAGAAGTACGCCGTCCTGATCGCCGTCAGCGACTACGAGGAGGCGTCGGGCCTCAAGCCGTTGCCGTTCACGGTCAAAGACGTGGAGGGGTTTCGCGGGGCGTTGTTGGCGACGGGGTATCAGCCGGCCAACGTCTGGGTGTTGCACGACAAGTTGCCGGCCGAGAAGAATCCGGGGTTCCGGTTCGTGCCCAAGAAGAATGAGATCGTCACGGAACTTGGCCGGGCGCTCGGCCTCCTTGATGCGGCCGACTCCGTCGTGGTCGTCCTGAACGGGCACGGGGTCCACTTCAAGGGCGAGAAGACCAGCCACTTTTGCCCGCTGGACGCGGATTTGAACACGAAGAAAAACCTGATCCCGATGGACGGCCCCGGCGGGCTGTACCCCATGCTGGAGACGTGCAAGGCCAAGAGCAAACTGCTGATCGCCGGCATGTGCCGCAACGACCCGAAAGACTTCCCGGCCGACAGCCAAGCGGCGGACAAGATCGACCTCACCTCGCCGGAGACGCCGCCGGCCGGCATCGCCGCCCTGTACTCCTGCGAGGCCGGGCAGAAGACCTACTTCGACCCGAAGGCCGGGAGCTACTTCTTCAAGCACCTCACGGCCGCCTGGCGCGGCGAGTACGCCGACGAGGAACTGACGCTCGACGGCGTCTTCGAGAGCGTGCGGGCCAAGACCAAGCGGGAAGTCTTCGCCGTCTCCAAGGGGTTGAAAGACCAGTACCCCGAGGTGCGCCGCAAGTACGACGGCACCTGGGTCGTCCAATCGGCCGACTTGGTGCGGCTGGCGAAGGATTACCGCGACCACGAGCGGGGCCTGCTGTGCGAGCGGCAATATTTGACCTTTGACAAGGAATACGACCGGCCCCACACGACCGGCATTTGCTTCCCCCCCAAGAATTGGCGGGGCGCCATCGCCGCCACGCGCCGTGAAGAATGGCTGCGGTTGGCCAAGGAGGGGCGGCCGATGGCGATGACGCTGACCGCGGCCGTCGGGCAGACTGGCGTGGGCAAGGACAACGACGCGGCGTTTGAATGGTTCCGGAAGGCGGCCGAGGCCGGGGACGCGGTGGCCATGTACGAAGTGGGATTCTGCCACGCCAACGGCTACGGCGGCCCGCGGGACGAGGCCTTGGCCCTGACGTGGTATGTGCGGGCCGCCGAGGCCGGGAACTTGCGGGCCATCACATGGCTCGGATTAGGGTACGCGGGCGGCTGGTTGGGCGCGCGGGACGAGAAGAAAGCCCTGCGCTGGGCGCTGCGGGCCGCCGACCTCGGCCATTGCCAAGTCCTCAACGAACTGGCCGAGTCAGCCATGCTCGGGTACGCCGCCGGGGGAAATATCCCGAAAGACGAAAAGCAGGCCGTCGCGTGGTATCGCCTGTCGGCCGAGAAGGGCGACACGCTGGCCCTGTGCCTGCTCGGGGCCGCCCACTGGAACGGCACGGGCGTGGACAAGGACGACGCGAAGGCGCTCGCCCTCTTCCAGCAAGCGGCCGACGCCGGCGACCCCAACGGCATGAACTGCCTCGCGTTCTGCCACTGGCACGGCCGCGGCGTGGACAAGGACGCCAAGAAGGCCGCCGAGTGGTTCCGGCAA
>JAYUGD010000419.1:0-5354 GCA_043767785.1 Zavarzinella sp.
ACCAGGCCCTCCCGGGCCTGGCTACGTCCGACCGCTCCGTTGGAGCTGAAAGCAAAAACCACGCTCGGGCTCGCGTTCTTGAAGGTGAGAGTATTAGGCTCACGCCGCTCGGCTCGTTTGGAATAAACTGTCCGTCAGCCCTCCCCTCGGGTGTTTCCCATGTCTACCCCCGTTTCCCCCGACACCTACCGCCCGTACAAGAACCTGCCGCCGCTCGCCGGGCTTTGCACGCACGCGGAGGCGGCCAAGCCGGGCCTGAGCATTGAGGCGTGCGTCACCCGGTTGAAGGAGATGCACTACGCCTTCAAGCGGCTGCACGAGATCTTCGTCGCCCGCATCACGGCCGAGCCGATTTACGAACTCAAGACGGGGTTCTCGCACCACGCCCACCTGTGCGCCGAGCACGCGGACGCGATCCGGTCCCGCGTCGCCGAGATGCGCGAGCCGCCGCTGGGGCTGGAGGCCGTCCCGCACCCGGCGTGGGAAATCTTCTTCGACGAAATCCTCGCCGCGAAGTCCACGGAGGAACTGCTCGTCGGCCTGTACGACCACGCCCTGCCAGAACTGCTTGAACTGATGGCCGGCTACGCGGAAGACACCAACCCGCTGGCGGACGCCCCGTCCCGCCGCGTGCTGCGGTTCGCCCTGCTGGAAGTGCAGGACATGCTCGACTACGGCGGGCACGCCGTCGATGCCCTCGTGTCGCCGGACTTCCGCAGCGGCTTCCACGAGTGGGAGAAACTGCTGGGGGACTGCGTTAAGGCCGTCAACGGCGAACACGACGCCGCCGTGCCGGAACGGCAATACTCCGCGACGCCCTACGTCTACGACATGATGCCCCGGCGGGACGCCCGCTGGCAAGACCTGTGGAACCAAGGGGTGAACGCGGAAGCCTTCCTGTACGACGAGGCGATGCCCGCGAAGGCCAAGGCGCTGATGATGCTGTACAAGCGCATCCGCGAAGTGGACGTGCCGGAGATGATGGCCGGCATCCTGACGCAGACCAAGGGCAAGCCGTGGAAGTATTACCGCGACATGACCCGGCAGCTTTGGGACGAGGCCCGGCACGCTATGATGGGCGAGGTCGGCTTCGTCGCCCTCGGCGTGGACTGGACGGCCGCCCGCGTGACCTTCAACTGGTCCACCCGGCTGAACACCGAATGCACGCCGATGGAGCGGCACGCCGTCCTGTACTTCATCGAGCAGGGGCTGATGCCGCGGACCGGCAAGCGCTACGAGTGGGAAGTCGCCCAGGAGTCCGGCATCCCGCTGATGGCGACCATTCAGGACTTCGACTGGGCCGACGAGGTGCTGCACGCCGCCATCGGCCGGCAGTGGTACATCCCCGAGTTCGGCCACATCAACAAGGCCCTGGAGTACGGCGACAAGTGCTGGAGCAAGATCCTGAGCAACTGGCAGGAAGTGAAGGCGAAAGGCCTGACCGCCCACGAGAACTGGTGGCCGGCCCTGTATAAGCAAGCCTGCGCCGCCTGGGGCGAGGAGCCGGACCCGAAAGCGCTCGCCTTCGCGACGACGTACGAGGGGACGCGGGCGGACTTGAAGACGGTGGAATGACCAATGACCAATGACCAATGACCAACACATTGGGATAGTTGGCATGTTGCTGATTCGCTAGTTCAAAGCGCTCGGTTTGCCAAGAATTGGCCGAATCGGTCGCGCGCAATGGCAGACAATTTGGCAGACCTTCACAATTGGTCATTGGTCATTGGGATTTCACACTATGCGCACACTCGCCCCGCTCCTCTTCCTCGCCGGCCCCCTCCTCGCCATCGACCCGCTCACCCCCGAGCAGGAGCGTAAGAGTTTCCAACTCCTGCCCGGCTTCAAGGCCGAACTAGTCGCGTCGGAGCCGAACGTCATCGACCCTGTGTCGATGGCCTTCGACGAGAAGGGCCGGCTGTTCGTCTGCGAGATGGTCGGCTACTCCAACGGCGGCCGCGGGACGGGGGTTCAGACGCTCGGGCGAATCCGCGTGCTGACGGACAAGGACGGCGACGGCGTGTACGAGACGGCCGCCGTCTTCGCGGACAAGTTGCGGTTCCCAACCGGCGTGTTGCCGTGGAAGAACGGTTTGCTGGTCACCGTCGCCCCGGACATCGTGTTCCTCGAAGACACGGACGGCGACGGCAAGGCCGACAAGACGACCGTGCTGTACACCGGCTTCGGCGTGGACAACATCCAGCAGATGGTGAACAGCCTGCAATGGCACGCGGACGGCTGGGTGTACGCCGTCGCCGGCGCCAACGGCGGGACGATCACCAGCCCGGAGAAGCCGACGATGCCGGCCGTGAGCCTGCGCGGCCGCGGCGTCCGCTTCAAGCCGGACGTGCCGGGGAGTTTGGAGCCGACCTCCGGCGGCGGGCAGTACGGCCTCACCTGCGACCTCGCCCAGCACTGGTTCACGGCGACCAACAGCCAACACCTGCGGCAAATCGTCCTGCCGGACCACTACCTGAAGCGGAACCCGAACCTGATCGTCCCGGCCGTCGTGGCCGACATCCCGGAACACGGGGCGGCGTGCAAGCTCTTCCGCGTCAGCCCGTTCGAGGCATGGCGCGTCGAACGCACCACCCGCCGCAAAGACGGCCCCGAGGCGAAGCGCCTGCCGCCCACCGAACTCGTCCCCGGCGGCTTCATCACCAGCGCGTGCTCCCCGCTGTACTACGACGACCCGCTGCTGCCCGCCGACATCCGGCAAACGGTCCTGGTGTGCGACCCGGCCAACAACCTCATTACCCGCGACCGCCTGCACCAGAACGGCTCCCTGTACAAGGCGACGCGGGCCGACGAGGGGCGCGAGTTCTTCGCCTCCACGGACAACTGGTGCCGCCCCGTCCACCTCTCGACCGGCCCGGACGGGGCGATCTACATGCTCGATTTCTACCGCGAAGTGATCGAAACCCCCCTGTCCCTGCCGGACGACATCAAGGCCAAGGTGGAACTGCAAAGCCGCGGCAAAGGCCGCATTTGGCGAATTGTGCCGGAGAACGCGAAACCGCTGGCGAAGGTCACGCTCGACCCGACGAAGCCAGAGACGCTCGTCGCCGGATTGAGTTCCGGCCGGGCGTGGGTGCGGACCACGGCGAGCCGGTTGCTGTACGGGACGAAGCCGAAGGTTGCCGCCGAGTTGATC
This sequence comes from Zavarzinella sp., assembly GCA_043767785.1. Taxonomy (GTDB): domain Bacteria; phylum Planctomycetota; class Planctomycetia; order Gemmatales; family Gemmataceae; genus Zavarzinella. The sequence goes on from JAYUGD010000419.1 coordinate 3,155, forward strand.
GGCGCGAACTTGCCGGCGGGGGATGCCACTTCCACGGTGTCGCTGCTGTGGGCGCTGCACCAAACGGGGGGGATGAAGCCGTCGCATGTAATGGCGGCTTTGCGCCACGCCACCCCGGCCGTGCGGGAAAACGGCTTGCGGTTGGCCGAGTACATCTTGGAAAAGGATTGGGATGTAGACATCCTTGATCGCGTCGGCAACATGAAGGATGAACTGGATCCGTTCGTGCGGTTGCAACTCGCGTTCACGGCAGGTAACTTGCTTCCTGATTGGAAAGTAGGCTTGCTCACGGCTCTCGTGACATCCGGTACGCCGGACACATGGCTGCTAACGGCCGTCCTCAGTTCGGCGGTTGATTGCGAATCGGAACTGCTTATGGCCTTGGTGCTGTCCCGAAAGCGGGAGGCTGCCATGCCGGTGATCGCCAAAATTGCCGCGTTGACTGGGGCCAGCGGCGACGCCAAGAAAATTGCCGGCGTCTTCCGCTTAATTTCCAAGGTTCACCCGGGCGATCAATTGCTGCTGCTTGATGGCCTTGGCCAAGGAATGCGCAACACCGCCCGGCCGTTGAACACACTCTGGGCGAACCCTCCGGCCGAGTTGAAAGAATCGCTCGTGGGTTTGCGGGCCGTGTTCGCCAAACAGGCCGCCGATGTCGCTGATGAGACTCTCCCCCTGCCATTACGACTAGCCACCGTGCGTCTCTTGGGTGTCGGCCCGTTCGACCTCGCCAAGAAACCACTCGGCGACTTGCTGACGCCGCAAACGCCGTCGGAGTTGCAGTCCGCCGCCGTCCAGAGTCTCGGCGGGTTCGCCGACCCGGAAGTGCCGGCGCTCCTCCTTGCGGATTGGGCCAGTCATGGCCCGGCCGTTCGCCGGGAAGTGTTGGAAACACTCTCTGCCCGCAAAGACCGCCTGCCCGCCTTGCTGACGGCCATTGAGAAGAACACCATCGCCCCCAACCAGCTCGGCGCGGCCCGCATCACGATGCTGCGCGACCACCCGGACCAAGCCATCCGCGAGCGCGCCCGCAAACTGCTGGCCGGGGCCGTCAACGCCGACCGCAAGAAGGTGATCGACCAGTACCAAACCGCCCTGACGCTGAAGGGCGACGTAGGCCGCGGCCGCGACCTGTTCCGCAAGAACTGCACCGCGTGCCACCGCTTGGAAAACACCGGCCACGAAGTCGGCGCTGACCTGACGGCCGCCCTGCGCAACAAGACGCCGGAGGCGCTCATTCTCGACATCCTCGACCCGAGCCGCGAGGTGGACCCGCGCTACGTCGAGTACCGCGTCAACACATCGGCCGGTAAGACCATCACCGGCCTCCTCGCCGTCGAGACGCCGACCAGCGTGACCCTGAAACGCGGCGAAAACGCCGAAGACACCGTCTTGCGGTCGCAGATCGAGGAGATTCGGGCCACGACGAAATCCCTCATGCCCGACGAGTTCGAGAAACAGTTGACCCCTCAACAACTGGCCGACGTGTTCGCCTATTTGCTGGGGCCGGGCAGAGAGGTGCCGGGAAAGTAACCCGTGAAACCCCGTGAAGCCGCGACTCGGAGGCTTTGCGGAGAGGAGCGCGGGCTGTCACCCGATAAGACCGTTAACCACGAATAGCACGAATAACACGAATAGAACCAAATTCATTTATTCATTTATTCGTGTTATTCGTGGTTAACTCGGTTTCGATGGTTCGAGGGCCGCGCTCACTTCACCTCGATCACCTTGATCGGGACCAAATTCTTCCCCGACCGCTGGTTCGGGCGCGGCTCCGGTTGGGCGAATCCATTCTTGTCCACGGTGCGGGCGCGCAGTTCGTACTTGCCGGGCTTTACGTCGGTGAGCGTCGCCGACCAGTGGGCGACGCTGAAGCGCAGCGGCCACTCCTTCGGCTTGCCGTCTTTGGTGAAGCCCCACACGTCTTTCGGCAGCACGCCGTCCGGCAGGCCGCCGCCCCAGTCGGCCGGGGGCGGGGCGATGGCGCCGGGCTTCCACTCGGCCGTTGCCCACGCCGGGTCGTCGTCGGCCAGCTTCATCCCGGTGTCGGGCCGGAGCCAGTATTCGACGCGCTCCAGGCCCGGCCAGCCGACCATCGCGGTGCCGCGCACGATGATGGGCTTCCCGGCCGGGAACGGCTGGGCCTTCTCGTCGTCGAAGTAGGCGGCGGTCTTCAGGTACGACTCGGGGTCGTTGTTCT
>JAYUGD010000420.1:0-14070 GCA_043767785.1 Zavarzinella sp.
CAGGCCGAGCAAACCGACGAGGACCACCCCCTGAAGGATCACCGCCAAGGCGTGGAGCAGCCCGGTTAGCTCGCCAGGCTCATAACCTGGAGGTCATAGGTTCAAATCCTATCGCCGCAACTTCAAACCCCGGAAAAACAAGGCTTCTCAAGAGCCTTGAGTTTCCGGGGTTTTTTATTTGACCCACAGGCCGACGATCTTGGCCGTCTTGCGGGGGTGGAGTAGCAGACAACTCGTCGGGCTAATCCCCCGAAACCGCGGGTGCGAATCCCGCCCTCCGCGATCTTCTTCAACCTACCGCGTCATCCGCACTTCCGCATTCTGCCCATGCCGCTCCAGTCGATGCGCCAACCGCTGGGCGTCGTCTCGGTCGCGGAAGGTCTCGACCACGTCCCAGTGCCCGTGGTGCCGGACGACCACTTGGAACTTCACCCGGTTGTGCCAGTCGTTGTCCCGGTCGTCGTGCCGGTCATGGCCTCGGGGCGGGAAGGGGCCGGTGTTCGGACCGTAGGTGTATGCCGGGCCGCCCACGGGCGGGGCGGCGTCGGCTGAACTCGGGTCAAACACCATGCCGGCGAAAGCGCCCGCGGCCAGCACGCCCGAGATTATTGTCTTGCGGATCATCACTCGCTCCTTGTTCGGGAGGCCGCTACTGTGTCGGCCTCTCCGGGGGTCGAATGGGGCGGGGACCGGAGGTTGCGCGGGGCGGTTTCGGCTCTCATCGTTCACTCACCCGCCTCGGACATTCGCTTGCGCTTACGTCCCAGACAGACGGCTGCTCGGTGAATGCTCGACTGGTGGCGTGGCGTTGTCGGATGAGATGCAGGGGAGGGGATTGGCCCATCCGTATCCCGGGTGGCAGTAAAAAAATGGCCGGGGCGAGGACTCGCAACTCCCCCGGCCTGGCAGACGCTACCGAACGGGTTTATCCGGCTTCGGCTTTTGGGTCCGTTGTCTGCATCTACATCGTATGCGTCCGGATGGGTCGGGGTAAATGGCCTGCTTGGAAAATGCCGAAAACCTGGGACTCCTCCGACTGGCCGACTTCACCGTCGGCTGTCCGAGTGTTTCGTGCGCGGGGGATTAGCAGTCGCATGACACCCCGCGCACGAAACGCGGAGACTACTGACTGCCTGCCCCACTTCACCAGAAGCAAGAAGAGAATCAAGAGCGGGGAGGCGCGGACTTCCAAGAAGGCGGGGTCTCGCTTGCGGAGAGGCAAACACCAAGTATCATATCTGGTGACTTACATTGATTTTCTTCGGAGGCACGCCCGTGCGCCATATCACCCGACTAATGACTGTTTCGTTGGTGGCTGGATGGACCGCCTTGATTCTGGCGTGCGGGGGCGGCGGTTCGCACCCAAAGCCGGAGCCGCCGTCGCGAGGCACCGACCGTCAAGACGTGTCGCATATTGACGTGTCTGAGGGGCGTTCGGAAGGTACGCCGCCGGAACAGCCGTCTCCACCCGCCCAACGCAATCCGGCCGATGTGGCTTATGAGGAAGAGGTGGAGCGGCAGAAGATCGCTTACGAGGCTGCGCTTGAGAAGTACGTCGTCGATTGGGAAGAGTTTGAGCGGCGGGACGAGGCCTATCAGTCGAAGAAAGCCGAGTATTTGGCAACTAAGTTGCTGAACGTGGCCCGGTCATTCGCCGCCGAGACCGCAGCCCGGCGGTCGGTCGACGAGCGGCGTGTGTCCCTGGAAACGGCGCACCGGCGATACCGAGAAGTGATCGCCGCGCATCCGCGGACACAGGCCGCGGCCGATGCGAAAATCCTGCTGGACGGCGGCTTGGTGGACGCTCGTAAGACACCGGCCGAGCCGATAGCTCCTTCCGCACCGTTGGAACCGCATTTGGTCTTGCCGCCGCGCCCGGAGGTCGCCACCGCTGGCCGCGAAAAAACGGACGCCGACCACCTTGCGGGGGCGCATGCTGCCACGGACTACCAACTGGCGAGGACGGGCGCGTACCAGACGCCGATCACTCTTGCCAACGGAAAGACCGTTTTCGTGCAAGGGTACTATCGCAAAGACGGGACGTACGTCCGGCCGCATGTCCGCTCCGCGCCGAGTTTAGGCGGGCGTCGACGGTGATCCAGAACTTGGGAAAGTTGGAGCCTTAATCGAGTTCCTCGCTCCGGAGTCTCTGCGATCGGCAGATATGGTTCTAGATTGTTTGGGCGACGGTCTCGAGGCTCCCGTCGGTTCATTTCTTCTGCCTCCTGACTCGAATAAAAATCAGCTACGAACCTGTCTGTCCCCATGCCGTCATTTCATTCCATGGGCCGAATTCAAAAAGGCGCCCTTCAAGTCTTTGCGGTTAGGGCGTTCATTGCGAGGGTGTCGTGGCCAAAAAGCGAAAATTTGAAAACCTCCAGTGTCACGTTTGTCACGTGACGACAGAGCATGAACTTGTTTGTATCCGCTCAAAAACACTGACCTACCCCCGTTCGGGCGACTTCGATGGCGAGGAGTCGGGGTACACCGAAATTGAGTTTCAGGTTTTTCAGTGCTGCGGCTGCAAAGAACTTGTCATCAGGCGTATTTCAACGGACTCCGAAGAGGGCGAGGCGTCGTATAAATTTTATCCTCCTCGCAATGAATCACGAGTCGTACACACTCCGGTGTGGGCTCATCAATTGCCAAGTGGAATGTACGCCCTGATGCGTGAGGTGTATGCCGCGCTTGGGACCAGAAGTTTCCGGCTCGCCGCGATGGGGCTGCGGGCACTACTGGAAGAGGTGATGAACAGTAAGTTGGGCGACATCGGCGGCTTTGACCAAAAAATGGAGGCAATGGTCAAAGGCGGGCTTCTCAGCGAATTCCAGAAGGAAGTGCTGGACCCGACTTTGGAGCTCGGGCACGCGGCCATCCATCGCGGACATCAGCCGTCAGGTCAGCAGATTCAAGCCGCTTTGGTTGTGGTGGAGAGTTTGCTGAACTTGATGTTTGTTCAATCAAAAGCGATCGAGAGCATCAAGGAAGGGGTGGAGCCGAGACAGCGAAAGGTCAAGGCGGCGATCCAGGACAAGAATGCCCCTCCATGATCGTGGGTACATCTCTGCCCATGCATAAAACCCCCATACACCCGCCCCGGCCACCCACAAAGCCGGCCCGCTGGGTGCCATGTCCACGGCTTTGCGTGGACATGTTTGGCTAAAAACAATGGCAGCGACATCTCATCTCTGTTTCTCGCCCTCATGCCCACGCAAAGCCGTGGGCAGGGCACCCGGCGCAAAAAATTCAGATACGTCTTTCCGCAAATGATCGAAAAGTTGGCGTGGAATGGCGAAATGCCCAAGTGGGCCGACTTTGCTGACTTCGTGGTTGACAAACTGTGCCGCAAGGGAATTTTGGGATGCCGCATTCCTTGGGCCGGTGACTGGCATTTCCCAACGTGTACGCGCTGGTGGCTCGACATCATCGAACGCTCGCCGCACACTTCCTCCTTCGCTTACAAGGGATCATTTCAAGGTTTCGCCCTTGGGGCTTTTCCCCCTTCAGGCGTCACACCACCCGACGCCGCGGCGTGTGCGTCATCCGGCCATGCTTCTCGATCAACGGCGAAAGCGCCTCCAACAACTCCATATGACCTTCCGGCACCGGCATCGGCTTGAAGTCGAAGTGGCACAGCGTCCCGAAAATCTTCCCCTCCTTGTCCCGCAGCGGCACGCCGCAGTACGCCCGAACCGTTTCCCGTGACGGGTGCCCCATGACCCGGTCGTCCGTCAGGGCGTCGGTGATGTGGAACGGCCTGCCCGATTCCACGACGTAGGTGCAGTACGTCACCTCGACGGGGATGTGGGCGAGGTCGCCGGGGTCCGCCATTTCCGGGTTCTCGCGATCAAAAAATGCCAACGCATTCGCCGCGTCAAGCTCGTACCGGTACATGCCGGTGAAGCGGTGCCCGGCTTGAGCATTCAGGTACGCAAGTGCGGCGCGGGGGCCTTCCATGTTGAGGATGGATTCAAGTTCTGACAATGTCTCGCGGGTATTCATTCGGCCAGTTTAACGGAAAATTCGCCGTTCTTCTTGACGAATTTTGTCACGGCGCGGGGTTTGCGTTACAGACCGACCTAACCATCCGGCTCAGCCCGGAACGCTCAGGAGAAAATCATGGCCGACACAATTAAGGGCAAGATCGAAGAAGCCGGGCAAGCGGCGAAAGATCTGGCCAAGAAGGCGGGCGAGAAGATTAAGGACGGGGCCGAAGTCGTGGCCGACAAGGCGGGCGACGCGGCTCACACCACCGGGCAGGCCGTGAAGGATGCCGGACAAAAACTCAAGGACGAAAGCGGGAAGTAATCCGCCTCATCCAATAACCTTGGCGACCCGCTTCCCTCGGGGGGTGGGTCGTTTCATTTCGGCAAATACAAGTAACTCAACACGAAAGGCATTCCATGCGACTCATCGGCATTCTGCTCATCGTCCTCGGCGTCATCGCTCTCGCCGTCCCGAGCATCACGTTCATGACCACCGAGCGGGCGGTGGACACCAGTTTCTTGCAGATCAGTTACCAAAAACCACACACGCTGTTGCTCAATCCGGTCGTTGGCTTGATCGCCGTTGTCGCCGGCATCGCGATGGTGTTCGCCGGGCGCCGGTCCTCGTAAATGTTATTGGAGCGCGTGTCCCGCGTAGAATCGGGACGCGCGTACGGCCGCTCAAGTGCCTTGGCGCCGTTTCCCGCTTCGCCGGTCACGCCCCTGGCAGTGACCGAGCGAAGCGGATCAGAACGTCCGGGTCGGCCGGTTTGACCAAGTGGGCGTCGAAGCCGGCGGCGGCCGTCCGGCGAACGGCCTCCTCATTGTTCATGGCGGTCACGGCTACGAGCGTCATACGGCGGCCCGGAAACTGCTGACGCATGCGGACGGCCAGCTCATCCCCGTCCATGCCCGGCATCTGCAAGTCGATGAAGCACAGGTCCGGCGGCTCCGACTGAGCAAGGCGCAGCGCGGACGCCCCGTCGTAGCACGCTTGGGCGTCGAAGCCGCAGACCTTCAGCAGAAGGGCGCATGTGTCTGACACGTCGTGATTGTCGTCAACGCACAGAATGTGTGGGTGCGGCACGGAGGGCATGGGGCGATGACTCATGGGACACCTCGATCAGTGCGGTGTGGCGTCTCCGTTTTGAAGTGCCGCCATAAGCGAAGCGAAATAAAAGGCAGGTTTTGCGCCGTCCGCCGACAAACCTAGCGAATTTTTGGGTGTCACTTCCCCGGCGGGCCTCAATCGGAGCATTCTTCAACTCTCAAGGACACTCAACCGCTTTGCACCGATCGCCCTTTTTCCGTTACGTCTTTATGGCGCCGGCCGATGACCATTCGCAATGCCCCCGCAGCGCCCCCACCCATTATCGCCCGGCCTGTTGTCGGCCATATTGTCAGTCCGGCACCCACAGAAATAATCGGTACACCCTGTTTCAACACCTTACCCAGTCGGGCGGGCTTCTTTGTTTAGACTCAATATCCTGATGATCTTCGCGAGGCGTAGTGTGGCGGACAACTTGTTGGGCGAATCCCCTTAAAACGCGGGGGCGAATTCCGCTTTCTCCACGCATCGCTCACGGCGACGCCACGGCCGGTAAATTTGCCTCGGAAAGGATTGCCTTGTGAGCGATGAGACACCGGAGTCGGCGGCCGAAAACCTCGCGGCCGAGATCGCCCGTCGGCGGACGTTCGCCATCATCTCCCACCCGGACGCCGGGAAGACGACGCTCACCGAGAAGTTCCTGCTGTACGCCGGCCAGATCGACGTGGCCGGGGCCGTCCACAACCGCAAGGCCGGCCGGGCCGTCACGTCGGACTGGATGGCCCTGGAGCGCGAGCGCGGCATCTCCATCACGTCCACGGCCCTGTCGTTCGCCTACCGCGGCCACCTCGTCAACCTGCTCGACACGCCGGGGCACAAGGACTTCAGCGAGGACACGTACCGCACGCTCGTGGCGGCCGACTCCGCCGTCATGGTGCTGGACGTGGCCAACGGGGTGGAGACGCAGACCCGCAAGCTCTTCCGCGTCTGCGCCGCCCGCAAGATCCCCGTGCTGACTTTCGTGAACAAGATGGACCGCCTCGGCAAGCACCCGCTGGACATCTTGGCCGAAATCGAGCGGGAACTCGGCGTCGAGCCGGTCCCGGTCAACTGGCCGATCGGCGCGGGGGCCGCGTTCCAGGGGGTTTACGACCGGGCAAGTGGCCGCGCGCTGCTATTCCGGCCGACCGAAGGCGGTTCGCTTCAGGTGCCGACGCGCGTCGTGAGCTTGGCCGACTTGGACCGCGAAGTCGGCCCGGAGATTGCCGCTCGGTGCCGGGAGGAACTCGAACTCCTCGACGGGGCCGGCGGGCAATTGGACACGGGCCGCTTCTTGAGCGGCGAACAGACCCCGGTCTTCTTCGGCAGTGCGGCCAGCAACTACGGGATCGAGCCGTTCCTCGACGCCTTCCTCGGCCTCGCCCCAGCCCCCGCGGCCCGGGGGAGCGTGACCGGGCCAATCCCGGCGACCCGCCCCGAGTTCGCGGGGATCGTCTTCAAGATTCAGGCGAACTTAAACCCCAAGCACCGCGACCGCATCGCCTTCGTCCGCGTGTGCGCCGGCGTCTTCACCCCGGAGGCCGAGCCGGTCGTCACCCGCACGAAGGAGCGGTTGCGGGTCAAAGGCTCGCACCGGCTGTTCGCCCGCGACCGGGAAGAGGTGCAGGCCGCCTACCCCGGCGACGTGATCGGGCTGGCGTTCACCCGCGGCGTCCGACTCGGGGACACGCTGTGCGAGGGGCCGACGGTCCAGTTCGACGGCCTGCCGCAGTTCAGCCCCGAGTGTTTTGCGGTCATCCAGAACCCGGACCCGAGCCGGCGGAAACAAATGATCGAAGGCTTGGGCCAACTCGCGGACGAGGGGGCCATCCAACTCTTCACCGACCCGGAGAACGACCGGGAACCGCTCCTCGCCGCCGTCGGGGAACTGCAATTCGACGTGGTGAAGTACCGCCTGGAGACGGAGTACGGCGTCAAAGTGACCATCGCCCCGTTGGAGTTCAAGGTCGGGGCGTGGGTCGCCGGCGAAGCGGACGCCGCGGCCGTGTTCCAGTCCGTGTCCGGGACGCGGGTCGTGCGGGACCACCGGGGCCGGTCCGTCGTCCTGGCCGACGACGCCCACACCATCCGCTACATGCAGGGCCGGGAGCCGGGGCTGGACCTGCGGCCGTTCACCGAAGACCTGTTCGCCCCCGCCGGGTGACGGCGGCTGAATCCGCCCGCCGACCCGTCACTTCTTCTTGAAGAAGAACTCCTCGGCCGTCCGGCGCATCAGCCAGTCCCGCTCGTCGGCGGTCAGGAAGTCGAGCTGCTTCGTGACGAAATTCACGCTGTCCTGATACGTGTGCCCCGGGTTGACTTGGAACGGGCAGTCGGTCTCCCACAGGCACCGCTGGACGCCGAACGCCTTGATGACCGCCTTCGCCAACGGGATGAGGTCTGCGTACGGCGGTTTCTTCGCCCCGAAGGCGTAAAAGGCCCCGACCTTGACCATGACCTTCTTGTGCTTGGCCATGTCGCATAGAGCAGTCACGTCGGCGTCGCGGATCGTCCCGTCGCCGCCGATGCGGCACAAGTGGTCGATGATGACCGGCGTGTCCGGGAACTTCGCGCACATGCGGTCCAACTCGGGCAGGTCGGCCGGGTTGATGAGGCAGCTCATCGCCTGGTTCGCCTTGGCCCCCTCGGCGAACATCGCCGCGTACCCGTCCGGCTCCAGCCACTTCTTGGCCTTGGTGAGCGCCGGCAGAATGCGGAACGCCCGAACCTTCTTGGGGGCCAGCTCGCGCATCCGCTTGACTGGCTCGGCCTGCGGGTCGATGACGGCCGTGCCGACGAACACGCCGTCGTGGACGCGGATCATGTCGGTCATGTACGAGTTGTCGAACCCGTAAAAGCTCATCTGGATGAGGTTGACGCGCGTCACCCCGGCCGGCTTGGCGTGCTTGAACAACTCGTCCGGCGTAAACGACGCCGGCTTCATGTCCTCCTTGGCGAACCCCTCCGCGAGCTTGTAGTGAATGGTGTCCGGCGTCCAGACGTGGACGTGCGCGTCAATGTAGTTCATCGAAAGCTATCCTCTTGAGCGGGCGTCCGTGGCGGCGTCGGTGGTTAGTGCGATGGCCTCACTGGCCAACCGCGGACGCCGGTTCGCGTCGAGATACGCCTCGATGTCCGCCCGCATCTCACGGATGATGTCCGCCAAACCATTGGTGAACAAATGAAGTTGGACCGGATTGTCCCCAACCTCGCGGCGGGTCGCTTCGACGGCAGACTCGGCAGCCGCCAGTCGTTCCCGCGTGAGCCGTAGGCCGTCATCGTCGGTAATCATGGGACCACTCTCACGATTCCCTTGCGGGCTTCCCTCGGCAACCCGAAGTGATCGCACCATTCGATGCGGATACCGGCAAAGAAGTCTAAAAAATATTGGTGCCTGGGAGATCCCGGCACCACCGGGTACACCTCAATCCGGTACTCCCGTTTGGCGGACGCCCTGTCGAGCGTGTTGTACTCGAACGGGCGGAAGTCACGGCGCGTCAGATCCCAGTCGCCGGGTAACACCAAAATGACATCAATGTCGTTCGGTTCGGCCACGCTCGGCATCACAAAACTGCCGTCGATCAACACGTCACACGCCCACGCGGTCGCCTTTACGTCGGCTATGTATTGTGTCAAATTGTCGCACAATTTGCTACGGCGACCAGTCCCGCCGAACGCCAGCCTGATTTCGTCCACGTTGGCGTCGTGAACACCTTCCGTCAACAAGTTCCGTTGGTCAAAGACGAGAGGCATTGGTCATTCCGGCGACATGTCGGCGCCCTTCAGTCTACAGGCCGGCGAGAGCCTTGGAAGAGACCATGAAGCGATCCGCGCCTTCCCACTCACCGTCCCCACGCCTGTTGCGTATACGGACAATATGCCATCTCTCGCACCCAGTACACGGAGTTTTTGCAATGAGACTTGACCGATTGTTCATTACCCTCGCCTTGGCGGCCCTCACCATCGTTGCCGCCCCGGCCCCCTCCCCCGCGAAAGACCCCCTCGTCTTCGTCTCGGCGTTTGCCCCCGGCGAGAAGGGGGGCATTCACGCCTACGAGTTCGACTTGGCGGCGGGGAAGTTGAAGCCGCTGGCCCGGACGGGCGGGGCGGAGAATCCGTTCTTCCTGGCGGCGTCGCCGGACCAGAAGTTTCTGTACGCGATCCACGCGAAGGAGTTCAGCGGCAAGGAGAACGAGCAGGTGGCGGCTTACGAAATCGTCGGGCGGGCCGGGGAGTTGAAGTTGCTCAACCGGCAGTCGTCGAAGGGGACGGCGTCGTGTTACCTGGACGTGGACAAGACGGGCAAGGCCGTCCTCGTGGCGAATTACACCACGGGGAGCGTGGCGGCGCTGCCGGTGACAGCCGACGGGTCGCTCGGTGAGGCGGCGTCGTTCCACCAGCACAAGGGGGCGAGCGTGAACCCCATGCGGCAGAAGGAGGCGCACGCCCACAGCATCGTCGTCAGCCCGGACAACAAGTACGCCTTCGTGGCCGACTTGGGGACGGACCAGATTATCCGCTACCAACTGGATCCGGCCGCGGCGAAACTGACGCCGGGCAAGGAGCCGGCCGCGAAGTCGCCCGCGGGGGGCGGGCCGCGACATCTCACGTTCCACCCGAACGGTAAGCGGGTCTACGCCATCAACGAGTTGCTCAGTTCCGTTTCCGTGTATGACTACGAGGCGGCGGCCGGCGCGCTGACGGAAAAGCAGACGATCCCGACGTTGCCGAAGGGATTTACGGAGAAAAACCTGTGCGCGGACGTGAAGGTCACGCCGGACGGCAAATACCTGTACGGGACGAACCGCGGCCACGACAGCATCGCGGCCTACCGCATCGGCGACGACGGGAAGTTGACGCTGATCGCCATCGAGCCGAGCTTGGGGAAGGGGCCGCAGAACTTGGCGATCACGGCGGACGGGAAGTGGTTGCTGTGCGCGAACATGTCGGGGAACGCCCTCGCGGTGTTCCAGATCGACGGCACGACGGGCCGGCTCACGTCGGCCGGCGAGCCGGTCAGCCAGACCGGCCCGTCGTGCATCGTGCTGCTGCCGTGACCCGATGGCTTTGAAAAATCGGGCGATTGGCCTTGCGCCCTTGCGCCGCCGCGATAGCATCAGTAAAGTAGGCGTCGATCCACCAACTCAAACTGAGGAGCGCGTGATGGGGAAGGGTAACAATTCGCAGGGCAAGGAAAAGAAGAAGCCCAAGAAGGATGCCAAGGCGGCGCCCGTGAAGGCCAGTTCGCCGCCGCCGAAGAAGTAATGCCCGCGGCGGGGGTGGAGTAGTTAGTCAACTCATCGGGCTAATCCCCCGGAGCCGCGGGTGCGAACCCCGCCCCCCGCGCTTGTCCCGCGGCTCCTTACACATCTCAACTCACGGCGGCGGAATCTCCGTGCCGGCCGGCGATTCCGGGGCGTAAATCTTCGCGTTCAAATCCTCCACTTCGTCGTCGGGCACCGGCTGCGGCGGAAACATGGGGTACGGCGTCTGGTCGTACGGCGGGTGCGGGGCCGTCGCCACGTCGGACAATTGCACGGGATCAGGGGACATAACGCCCTCCGGTGAGAAATGGGCGGTGAGAAATGGGCGGGCGGGCGCAAATGGGTGCAACGGGCGTGCCACCTGTTACAGGACGGGACGCGAATACGTCCGCGGTCACCAAATACCGGCCAGCAATCGCGGGGCGAGGGGCCCTCACCAGCGGCTGCTCGTCCGCGTCGGCGATGTAAAGGGTCGTATCGGGGCGGCCGGCGATGCGGGCGAGAACCCGTTGCCCCAAGCGTAGGCAGGCCGGTTCTCAATCGGCGATGGAATGCCCGACTCGCCTTCACTGGCCGTCGGGGCGGAGTTTCTCTTTCCCAAAGAACCCAACGGCACGGGGAGTGCCTTCTACCCCTCCGTAACCCGGCATACCGCCGTTCAAGTCCCACACAGAGAGAACTCCAATGCTCCGCTTTGCCATCATTTTCCTCGTCGTCGCCCTCGTTGCCGCCGCCATGGGCTTCGGCGGGATTGCGGGCGAGGCCGCCTACTTCGCCAAGATCCTGTTCTTCATCTTCTTGGTGCTGGCCGTCGTGTCGCTCGTCATGGGCCGCCGCGGCCGCGTCGATATTTGACGCCACCGTCGCCCCGGACGCCCGGACGGCTCGGCTTTCCATCTCGGAAGGCCGAGCCGTTTTCATTTTCACATCACGCCCGCTCGCCGCTCTTCACGCCCCCCACAACAACCTGATATGGCTACAATGCCAGCACAGAGCCGGACGCCGGGGCGCGCTGATGGAAGACCACGACCAGCGGTTGAAGTCGCTGCTGAAGCGGCTGTGCGGCGAACTGTTCGAGATGTTCTTCCCCGCGTGGGCCAAGGTCTTGGACTTCTCGGCCCCCGAGTGGCTGGACAAGGAATTGTTCCCCGACCCGCCGGCGGGCCACCGGCGCACGCTCGACCTGTTGGCCAAAGTCCCCATCACCGACCCCAATCTTGTCCGGCCCGGCGACCCCGCCGAGTTGCTGGCCCTCGTCCACATTGAAGTCGAGTCGGCCGACACGACCGCGAACGCCCGCCGGCAACTGTGGGAACACTACTGCCATCTCCGCGTCATCCACGAATTGCCGGTCCTGCCGGTCGCCGTGTTCCTGCGGGTCGGCTTGGACGGCATCGGCGTGGACACCCACGTCGAGACGTTCGGCGACTTGGAAGTGGTGACGTTCCGCTACCTCTATGTGGGCCTCCCCCGGCTCGACGCGGTACAATATGTCGAGGGCGAAACGCTCTTGGGCGTCGGCCTGACGGCGTTCATGGATATTCCGGACGCCGAGGCGACGCGGCTCGCGGGCCGGGCCATCGAGCGCATTGCCGGCTCCCAGGCCGACGACATGACCCGCTTTTTGCTGGCTGAGTGCATCGAGTCGTACTTGCCCGTCCCGCCGACCCACGAGAAATTATTGGAGACTATCATGGCCAGTTCCACGAACGAAGGGTTGAAGGCCTTGCGGATGACGACGTTTGACCGCGGCGCCCACGCAAGCCGATTGGAAACCGCGAAGGAACTGTTGGCACAGAAATTTGGCCACTACCCGCCCGAGGTAGACACGCAGTTGGAAACGATGAATTTCCGCGACTTGTCGAAAGTGGTGTCCGGCATCCTGAAGGCCGCCTCGCTCCGTGACCTGGGACTCGGGGAGTAACCGCCCCATGCGCATCGGCATCTTCGGCGGGACGTTCGACCCGGTCCACGTCGGGCACCTCATCATGGCCGAGCAGGCGCGCGAGCAGGCGCACCTCGACCAAGTCTGGTTCGTGCCCAGCTTCCACCCGCCGCACAAGCAAGGGCAAGAGATCGCCCCGTTCGAGCGGCGCGTGGACATGCTGTCCTTCGCCCTCGCCGGGCAGGAAGACCGCTTCCGCGTCGATCTGATCGAACAACAGCGCGGCGGCCTAAGTTACACGGCCGACACGCTGGCGGCCCTGACCGAACAACACCCCGGGGCCGAGTGGTTCCTGCTGCTCGGGGCCGATTGCCTCCCGGACATGCCGAAGTGGCACGAGCCGCGGGCGGTGCTGGCCCAGGCCACGGTCTTGGCGGTCGCCCGGCCCGGCTTTCACCTGATGACGGCCGAGCAGTTGGCCGCCAGCCTCGGCATCGAGGCCGCGGCCGTGCGGGTGCAGGCGGTCCACGTCCCGCTGATCGACATTTCCAGCCGGGATTTGCGGCGGCGCGTCAAGGAGGGCCGCAGCATCCTGTACCAAGTCCCGCACGCCGTCGGTGTCTATATCCGCGAGCGGAAGTTGTACCGCTTGGCGGATGCGTTAGAATAGCCCTATGGAACTCTCGATTCTCCCGTTCGCCCCGCTCACGCCCCGGCCGGCCTTGTTGGAACAGCCGGCCGACGCCTTCCGCGCGTGGCTCGCGGAGCGCGGCGAGCCGGCCCTGCGCCTCAAGCAACTCCGCCGGTGGATCCTCGCCAAGCGGGCCGAGTCGTTCGAGACGATGAGCGACCTGCCCAAGAATCTGCGCGCCGCCCTCGCCGAGAACTACGCCCCCCTCGGCACCCGCGTCGAACGGCACTTGGAGGCCAAGGACGAGACGCACAAGCTGCTGGTGAAACTGCACGACGGCCGGACCATCGAGTGCGTGCTGATCCAAGACGCCCCGCGCCGCACGGCCTGCATCAGCACGCAAGTCGGCTGCGCGATGGGCTGCGTGTTCTGCGCCTCCGGCCTCAACGGCATGGTGCGCAACCTGACGGCCGCCGAGATTCTCGAACAACTCGTGCGCCTGCGCAACCTGACGCCGGCCGACGGCCGCTTGTCGCACATCGTCGTCATGGGGATGGGGGAGCCGCTCGCCAACCTCGACAACTTGCTGGAAGCCCTCGACGTGGCCGGCCAGAAAGACGGCCTCGGCATCGGCGCCCGGCACATCACCATCAGCACCGTCGGCCTGCCGCCGAAGATTCGCAAGCTCGCCGACCTCGGCAAGCAGTACCACTTGGCCGTCTCGCTGCACGCCCCGAACGACCGCCTGCGCAGCAACATCGTCCCGACCAACGAGAAGACCGGCATCGCCGACATCCTCGCCGCCGCCGACTACTTCTACGAGAAGACCGGCCGCCAAGTGACTTACGAGTATGTGTTGTTGGGCGAGCTAAACGACTCGGCCCTCGAAGCCCGCGAACTGGGAATGCTCCTCGCCGGCCGCAAGGCCCACGTGAACCTGATCCCCTTCAACGACGTGGAAGGCTTGCCGTACAAGCGGCCCACGGACACGGCGATTCGCACCTTCATCGAAGTGCTGTCGAAGGGCGGCCTGAGCGTGAAGGTCCGCAAACGCAAGGGGAGCGAGATCGACGCGGCCTGCGGACAACTGCGGCGCAAGGTGGAGAGCGGGATGGCTTGAATACGAAGAAATTGAACCGCCAAGGCGCCAAGACGCCAAGAAAACCAAGAAGAAAGATTTCTTCGGGTTTTCTTGGCGTCTTGGCGCCTTGGCGGTT
>JAYUGD010000421.1:0-5331 GCA_043767785.1 Zavarzinella sp.
ACGATATTCACCCCCGGCTTCATTCTCTCCGAAAGCTCATGGACGCTCCGAAACAATCGCCTCGCTCGGAGTACACCGTCCCCGCGGATGCGCATTCCCTCCGCGGACTCCGAACTTCGGAAAACCGGCATATTCTTAGTGACAGCCCCCCCGCCGAAAGTCACCATAGACGGGGTGGGGGTTCCGCCCGTGTCCGACAGGTGAGATTCGCATGGCCGACTTGATCTCCCCGGCGGGGACCGCCCTCCTGGAAAAACTGCTGCTCGGGCAATTGCCCCCGGCCGAGGCGGAGCGGTTCGCGGCCGAGTTCGCCGACAACCAAAAACTAGAGCCTTTGGCCCGCGCGCTCGCGGCCGACAACGCGATGCTGGATGCCTTGCAGAAGCGCCCGCCGGCCAAGGAGTCGGCCCGCGACTCCTTGGCCGAGAAACTGGTGCGGCGGCTGAGCGCCGCCGTGTCACGGCGGGCCGAGACGGTGGTGCTGCCGGCCGAGGCCGCCGACGACGGGCCGGCGGCCAGCTTGGCCGAGACGGTGGCCCCGGGCGGGGGCGGCGACGACGAGTCGGAGCCGATGCCGGCGACGTTGGAATACTTCCGCATCGAAAAAGTCTTGGGCGAAGGCGGCATGGGGACGGTGTACCTCGCGGAGGACACGCGGCTCGGCCGCAAGGTGGCCGTCAAGACGCTCAAAAAAGAGATCGCCAAGAAGGCGGGGGCGAAGGACCGCTTCTTCCGCGAGGCGCGCGCGGCCGCCAAGCTGGAACACGACCACATCATCCCGATCCACTACGTCGGCGAGTCGCAGGGCGTGCCGTTCTTGGCGATGCCATTTTTGAAGGGCTGGCCGCTCGACGCCCACCTCAAGAAGGCCAAGGGACTGCTGCCGACGGCCGAAGTCCTGCGCATCGGCCGCGAAGTGGCGCTGGGGCTGGCGGCGGCGCACGAGGCGGGATTGATTCACCGGGACATCAAGCCGGCGAACATCTGGCTGGAGGCCCCGCACGGCCGGGTGAAGATTCTGGACTTCGGCCTGGCCCGCAGTCAGAGCGAAGAAGGCAACCTGACGGCCAGCGGGGCCGTCATGGGCACGCCGGCGTACATGGCCCCGGAGCAGGCCCGCGGCAAGCCGGTGGACGCCCGGGCCGACTTGTTCAGCCTCGGCGTGATGCTGTACGAACTGGCGACCGGGAAGAAGCCGTTCACCGGCCCGGACATGATGTCCATCCTCACCAGCCTCGCCCTGGACGACCCGGCGAAGGCGAACGAAGTGAACCCGGCCGTCCCGGCGAAACTGGCCGACCTGATCAGCCGGCTAATGGCCAAGGAGCCGGGCCGCCGGCCCATGTCGGCCAACGTGGTCGCCGATGAACTGATGCACCTGACGATGCAGACGACCCGGCCGACTTTTGAAGTGTTGCCGGAAATGCCGGCGGCCACATCCCCGGCCCCGGCGGCCGCCGACCCGTGGGGCGGCATCGAGGAGACGGAACTGCCGTCCGTCGTCGCCCACGGCCCGAAAGCCCAAGCCAAGCCGAAAATTCACACGCCGCCCAAAGCCCAAGCCAAGCCGGCGACCGCCAAACGCGGCCCGAACAAGTGGCTGCTCCCGATCGCCTCGCTGCTCGGCTTAATCGTCGTGACGGCCGCCGTCATCGTCATCGTCCGCGACAAGGACGGCAAGAAAGTCGCCGAAGTCGTCGTCCCCGACGGCGGCAAGGTCGAAGTCATCGACGGATCGAAGCCGCCGCCCGAGAAAGCCGCCGAGTTCAAGCCGCTCCCGGCCGTGGAGTTGCCTGCCACGTCGCCGTTCGACCAACTGGACCCGGCGAAAATCCCGGCCGCCGAGAAAGGGCCGTGGCTGCCGCCGTCGGCCGTTGCCGTCATCGGCGCGCGGGCCGGCAAGCACACGATGCCCATCACTGCCTTGGACGCCACCCCGGACGGGAAACTGGTCGCCGCCGTCAGTGCTTCCGGCGAATTGCGGCTTACCGACGTGGCGGCCGGCAAGGACGTGGCCGTTGTCGCCCTGCCCGATGCGACCGGCCGGGTGGCCATCACGGCGGACGGCAAGAAACTCGCTGTCCTCTGTGCCGACAAACTGCGCCTCTTCACGCACGCCGCCGGGGCGGTGGCCCCGGCCGGCGAACTCAACGGAAAGTGGACGGCCTTCGCCCGGACGGCCGACGGCTCCCGGGCGGTGGTGACGCTAGGCAACGGCCGTGCCCAACTCTGGGATCTGGCCGAGAAACCGAAACAATTGGCGGAGACCGCGGAGGCGCACGACGGGGCGGCGGCCTGCCCGGTGTTCCTCAGGGGCGGAGAGTGGTTCGCGACGTCGGGGGCCGACAAAATCGTCCGAGTGTGGGAGTCGGCCACCGGCAAAAAACTGCACCAGTTCGGGCCGTATGACAACGTACGGACGCTGCACGCCGTCCGCGCCGGCAAAGAACTCGTCGTCGTAACGGAGTGGAATAAATTCCACCGCTGGTCGTTCGACGGGCCCGCCCCGGCCGAGCGGACAGTCACGTTGGCGTTGGAGACCCCGGCCTACGACAGTTCGGTCGACGCGGACGGCCGGACCATCGCGGTTTTTCTGAGTCGCGTCGGCGGGGCCGTCGAGGTCAAGTCGCTCGACGGCAAGGCAACCGAAGCGTCCTTTGTCACCGCCGGTGTCAATCAGGCGCCGGTGTGGCTTTCGCCCGACGGCAAGCGGCTGGCGTTCGGCCATTTCTGGACACAGTCGGTTGGCGTGGCGGACCTCGGCGCCGGCGAGGCCCCGCGGCTGGTCGTCCCGGGCGTGCGGCACACGACCCCGGTCGCCGTCACGGCCGCGGGGGATGTCCTTGCCCTCGCGACCGATGGCGTCCGCATGCCGGAAGGGACGTGGCTGACAGTGAAAGACGGGGCGTTCGCCCCGCGGGAGCCGGGCAAACGCTTCCCGCTGCCGCCGTTCTCCGCGGACCGGGTGCTCGCCGCGTTGGCGCCGGGGAGCCGCCGGGTGTACGCCGTCGCCGTGGACGGCGTCAATTACGACGCGTATGACCTCGCGGCCCAGCCGGACTCGCAGCCGGCCCGGAAATTCGCCGCCGGGAGTATCCTCCACATGGCCGCGATGTCCGCGGACGAATCCGCTCACGCCGTCATTGACAGCAGCTCATCACTCGTCGTCCTGAAGCGGACGCGCGGGGCCGAATTGACGGAATACGCCCGGCTGCCGGTCAGCCCGATGGGCGTCGCGCGGGTCCGGGTCGCCCCGGACGGGCGGGCCGTGTACGCCCTCGACGCGGTCCGGCACGGCGTGTGGCGGCTGCGGGCGTGGGACTTGACCGGGCCGAAGCCGCGGGAAGTCAAGACGCCGCCGGAGTGGGCCGAGCTTCAAGCGTTCGACCTGTCCGCCGACGGGCGGCGGCTGGCCACCTACGACTTCAAATCGGTGACGACGTGGGACACGGCCGGCCCGGCCCCGAAACTTGTGCGGCGGCGGGACGGCGCCGGAGTGCTCGGCTTCTACGAGTTGCTGTTCAGCCCCGACGGCCGGTATCTCCTTTTCGGCGGGGTCGCGGGCGGCGAGTCCCAAAAATGCCAGTACCGCGTGTCCGACACGGCCGACGACGCCGTCGCCCTGTCCTTCACCCTGCCCTTCCCGGTGACGCGCCTGCAATTCACGCCCGAGAGCCGGCACATTATTGCCGCCGTCGGCAACGGCACGGCGTGCGTGTTGCGGGTAGCCAAGCCGGCCGACCCCGCCACGGAGCGCCGGCTCGCCATGCACGCCATCGCCCTCGGTGGCGCCGCCGGCCTCGACGGCAACCACTTCTACCCCGTCAAGGCGGCGAACCAGTTGCCCAAAACGCCGTTCAAGCTCACGTTCCTGTACCTGTCCGGCCGGACGGCCGTCACGGACGCCGACTTGGCCCCGTTCAAGGACTGCAAGAACCTGACCATGCTTGACCTGTGGGCCACGAAGGTGACCGACGCCGGGCTGGACTACTTCAAAGACTGCAAGGACATCACGGACCTGCACTTGGAAAGCACCGTCGTCACGGACGCCGGCATGGCCAAACTGCGGGCGTATGGCAACTTGGCCGTCCTCGGCCTGGAGCGCGCGCCGATCACGGACGCCGGGCTGGAGACGCTCAAGGCGTTCCCGCGCCTGACGCAACTCTCTTTGGACGGGTGCGCCAACATCACGGACGCGGGGGTGCGGCGCCTGAAGGCCGTCCCCGGCCTGACGAGTCTTGTGTTGAACAACACCGGCGTGACGGACGCGGCGATGGCCGACGTCGCCGGGTTCAAGACGCTGACGAGCTTGGGGCTGAGCGGCCTGCCGGTGACGGATGAGGGCCTGGGCCGGATCACCGCCGGCCTGAGCAACCTGACGCTCCTGACGTTGGACAAGACGAAGGTGACGGCCAAAGGGGTCGCCGACGCGGCCAAGAAGTTGCCGCAGTGCCGGATCGCGTGGGCCGGCGGCCTCGTCGAGCCGCCGGCCCCCGTGGACGCCGACCGCCAAGCCGCCGAGTTTGTGTTGGCCAACGGCGGGCGCGTCTCGGTGAGCGAGCCGGGTTTGGTGCGGGACCCGCCGAAATTGCCCGCGGGGCCGTTCCGGTTGACGGCCGTGGGGTTCGAGAACAACCGCAATCTGACGAACGGGCAAATGGCCTGTTTCCGCGGGTGCAAACATCTCACCAGCCTGACGTTGTTTCACACGTCCGTCGGCGACGAGGGGTTGGCTTATTTCGCCGACGGCCAGAAGCTCCGCACCGTCTGCCTCAACGGCTCGATGGTGACGGACGCGGGCTTGGTTCACTTGCGCGGCTGCACCGAATTGACCAACCTCGACTTCCGCGCCACCAAGATCGGCGACGCCGGCCTCGCCCACTTCCGCGATTGCCCGAACCTGGAGGCCCTCGACTTATGGGGGACCCCGGTCACGGACGCCGGCTTGGCCCTGTTCCACGACCGCAAGTCCCTTCGCTCCGTCCACGTGCAAAAGACCAAGGTCACGGCGACGGGGGTCGAGGCGTTCCGAAAAGCGCTGCCCGACTGCCGGATCGACTGGGACGGCGGCGTCATCGAACCGGCCGCGGGGTCGGCCGCCGACCGCAAGGCCGCCGAGTACGTCCTGTCCGTCGGCGGCTTCCTGAAGGTCGACGGCTTGGAAAAGCACATCAAAGAGCCGGCCGAGTTGCCCAAAGGTGACATCCGGCTGGTCTTCGTTTCGCTTTGGAAGAAGCAGGCGAAGGACGCGGCCTTGGCCGTCTTCAAGGATTGCCGTCACTTGAAGGAGATTGACCTGTCCCACACGCAAGTCACGGACGCCGGGCTGGC
>JAYUGD010000422.1:0-1812 GCA_043767785.1 Zavarzinella sp.
GATCAAACTCATGACGGAGAGGCTCCGGCCTTCGCATGCCGATTTTGAATTTCAATACCACAACGCCGCCTGAGGCCCCCTTATGGGACAGTCTCTAAGCCGGCCAAAGCCCACCAAAGCCCATGGACGGCCGTCCATGGGCTTTCCACCCCCACGAATCGCCGCACCGGACTTCCTGACATGCTGAAATACAGCGTTGCAATTTCAACCGCGATCCTCTTCACCGGCGTCGCCACGGCCCAAGCCCCGAAGGCGGCGGTGACCTACAAGGATCATGTGCTGCCGATCCTGCGGACGCACTGCCTGAACTGCCACAACGCGGACAAGGCGAAGGCCGACTTGGACGTGTCCACGTACGCGGCCCTCATCGCCGGCGGGTCGAGCGGCGACACGGTCAAGCCGGGCAACCCCGGGCAGAGCCTGCTGTTCAAGGTGACGACCCACGAGGTCGAGCCGCACATGCCGCCGAAGGGGCCGAAGCTCCCCGCCGCGGACCTCGCGGTCATCAAGACGTGGATCGAAGGCGGCGCCCCGGAAACCGCCGTCGGCGCGGCGAAGACCGCCGCCCGCAAGACGGACATCGACCCCGTGGCCGTCACGCAGGGCAAGCCGGCCGGCCCGCCGCCGATGCCGGAGAACTGGCCGGCCGTCTCGCTCGCCAAGACGGCCCGCCCGCACCCGGTGACGGCCCTGGCCGCCAGCCCGTGGGCGCCGCTCGTCGCCGTCGCCGGGCACGAGCGCGTGCTGCTGTACCACTCGGACACGTTGAAACTGCTGGGGACGCTCGCATTCCCCGAGCGCATCCCCTACGTGCTCAAGTTCAGCCGCAACGGCAAATGGCTGCTCGCCGGCGGGGGGCGCGGGGCGTCGGCCGGCAAGGTCGTGATTTGGGACGTGACGACCGGGAAGCGCGTCACGGAGATCGGCGACGAGGCCGACGTCGTGCTCGCGGCCGATGTCAGCCCGAACCACAAGCTCGTGGCCCTCGGCGGCCCCGGCAAGCTCATTAAGATTTACGACACGGCCACGGGCGAGTTGAAGCACAAGATCAAGAAGCACACGGACTGGGTGACGGCCATGGAGTTCAGCCCGGACGGCGCCTCGCTGGCCACGGGCGACCGCACCGGCGGCGCCTACGTATGGGACGCGGAAACGGGCGGCATCGGCTTCACGCTCGGCGACCACAAGGACGCCGTCACCGCCCTCAGTTGGCGGGCCGATTCCCAAATGCTGGCCTCGGCCAGCGAAGACGGCAAGGTCATCCTCTGGTACGCCGAGGACGGCTTCCCGACGCGGACGTTCAACGCCCAGGTGGACGCCAAGGCCCCCGCGACCGCGAAAAACAAACTCCCCGGCGTCCTCTCCGTGCAGTACTCCCGCACGGGGCAACTCGCCACGTGCGGCCGGGACAATTCGGCCCGCCTCTGGGCCGCCACCGGCACGCAGACTGCCCGCCTCGACGGGTTCGCCGACGTGCCGTCCCGCGTCGCGTTCTCCCACGACGGCGGGCGTATTTTCGTCGGCGATTTCACCGGCAAAGTCCGCGTCTGGAACACGAAGGACAGCCAACCCGCCGGCGACCTGACGACCAACCCGGACTGACCCTTTGCGCGGGCGACCGCATGACGTCGATGGCCGCGCCGGCCCGCATCCGCATGACCCGGCAGCGCCAAGGGGAGTGAACCCGTTCCCGGCCCGGCTGTCCAAGCAGGAACAGGGCCATTCCCTTATTCAATTTGGGGGACGCCGATAAGCTGTCGGGCCTCCGCGGGGTGAATTTGGAGCCGCTCAAGGGCTTCCGGACAACTCTTT
>JAYUGD010000423.1:0-1812 GCA_043767785.1 Zavarzinella sp.
CATTACATGGTGATCGCCGGTTCCCCGGGTGCGCGAAGCGCGACCCGGGGCTAATCGCTGCCACCCCTCCGGGGTGAAAACAGTGGAGAGATTCCGGCGGCGGTTAGCCGGGTTGTCTCTTTCCGTTCCCCCGGCGGTCGCATAGCATTCTCAACCTAAGCAACGCGCGGCCGGTGGCCGGGCGGGCGGCGAATGTAGGCCGTTTTACCCACGAGGCCGGGGATGTTCGGGGCAGGGTCCCGACCGCCGGCTCTTCCCTGGAGGGTCTCGCGTGTCCGTTGAGCAGAAAGTCATCGAAATCGTTTGCGAGCACCTCGCCGTCAACAAGGAACAAGTGAGCCGAACCACGAACTTCATTGAAGACATCGGGGCCGACTCCTTGGACATTGTCGAACTCATCATGGAACTCGAAGAAGAGTTCGACATCCAAATCCCGGACGACCAGGCCGAGAAGATTAAGACGGTGGGCGAGGCCATCGACTACATCGAGAAAGAAACCAAGAAGAAATGAGTCGGCGCGTCGTCGTTACCGGGATGGGCACCGTCAACCCGCTGGCCCAAAACGTGCGGGACTACTGGGCCGCGTTGCTGGCCGGCAAGAGCGGGGCTGCGCCCCTCACCCTGTTCGACACGACCGCCTTCAAAGTCCACTTCGGGGCCGAGGTCAAGGACTGGAAGCCCGAGGCCCACTTTGACAGCAAAGTGGCCCGGCACCTCGACCGCTTCGCCCAGTTCGCCGTCGCCGCCGCCAAGGAGGCCATCGAGGACTCCGGCATCGACTTCACCAAGGAAGACGCCTTCCGGTGCGGGTCCATCGTTGGCAGCGGCATCGGCGGCCTCCAGACGTGGGAAGACCAGCACACCGTCTACGCCGAGCGCGGCCCGAGCCGCCTCAGCCCCTTCACCATCCCCAAGATGATCGCCAACTCGGCGAGCGGGACCATCTCCATCGAGTACGGCCTCATGGGGCCGAACACGGCCGTCGCCACCGCCTGCTCGACGGCGGCCCACGCCATCGGGGACGCCTTCCACGCCATCAAGTGGGATTTGGCCGACGTGATGGTGACCGGCGGCGCGGAAGGCAGCATCACCCGCATGGGCCTCGGCGGCTTCATCGCCTGCCGGGCCTTGTCCCACCGCAACGACGACCCGCAACGGGCCAGCCGCCCGTTCGACAAGGGCCGCGACGGCTTCGTCCTCGGCGAAGGGGCCGGCCTGTTGGTGATCGAAGAGTACGAGCGGGCCAAGAAGCGCGGGGCCACCATTTACTGCGAAGTGCTGGGCTGCGGCAACACCGCGGACGCCTACCACATCACCGCCCCGCACCCGGAAGGGGCCGGGGCCGCCCGGGCAATGGTGAATGCCGTCAAGGAAGCCGGCTGGAACACGGACGACGTGGACTACATCAACGCCCACGGCACCAGCACCGAACTCGGGGACAAGGCCGAGACGAGCGCCGTCAAGCAGGTGTTCGGCCAGCACGCCTACAAGCTGGCGATGAGCAGCACGAAGAGCATGATCGGCCACCTGCTGGGGGCCAGCGGCGGGGCCGAGGCCATCGCCTGCGCCATGATGCTCAAGCACGGCGTCCTGCACCCGACGATCAACTACGAGACCCCGGACCCGGACTGCGACCTCGACTACGTCCCCAATGTGGCCCGCGAGCGCCGCATTTACAAAGTGCTGTCCAACAGCTTCGGCTTCGGCGGCCACAACGCCTCGCTGGCGTTGGGGGCGGTCTGAACAAAACCGATTAGCCGCCAAGACGCCAAGTTCGCCAAGAAGACAATTTAAGATTTGGTCTTCTTGGCG